>JAFOHD010000055.1 GCA_017421945.1 Alistipes sp.
ATTGTACCTGAAGGATTTGCAGGATCCAACAACAGGCAAGATTCCACCACGTTTGGTAAATATCGAGTCTGACAAGATTCAGCAGGTTATCAACAACCTCCTCCACTATGTGACTGAGGCTGACTACGAGGCTGCAAAGGCTTATGTTGCTAACCCTGAGGCTTACGACTTCAAGAAGATTTTGAACTGGTAAACGATTATTACCATCAAATAATGATAAGGTGTCCATCTTTCGAGAATGGACACCTTATTTGTTTTGTAAGGGCAAAAATAAACTCTCTCCTTTTGTGGAGAGAGTCTGGCTCTTATTATCTACAGCCAACGGCTATTACATATCATCATCACCCATGTCGTCAGCGATTTCGTCAGCACCCTTGATTTCGTCCTCATCGTAGAACTCGTCTGAATTATCATCTTCAGCACCATCATCAATTTTAACATCAATCTTCACAAGATATGAAACCTCTGCTGTTTCATAAGGTACAACGTAGAAGAAATCACCATTTGGCTTATCTATACGTGTCATCACCTCGCTAAATCCACGAGGATAGAGAGCCTTAACCTCCTCCTGCTGCTCGGCGGTGAGGTTATGCAATGCAGTAACTAATCTTTTTTTAGTAATCTTTTCAGTCATATAATCCGAAATTTTTTGCAAGTATAAGCAAAATTTGTTTGTGCAACAAATAATAAGATTTTTTTTGCATTTTTTTTGATTTTTGCATTTGTTATAAACAAAATGTGTACCTTTACGAATTAATTTAACCATAGTATGACCATAGAGCAGCATATCAACAAATTACGCCAGGAGCTTAATTTGCACAACCATAAATACTACGTTGAGAATGCCCCCTCAATCTCGGACTACGAGTATGCCCAGATGCTGCGCCAACTCCAAGAGATTGAGGAACTTAACCCTCAATACAAGGACCCCAATTCACCTACTATGCGAGTTGGCAGCGACCTGACAAACTCGTTCCGCACGGTTAGGCATAACTTTCCTATGCTCTCACTCTCGAACACCTACTCGCTGGAGGAGCTTGGTGAGTGGATTGACAAGGTTGAGCAGGAAGTTGCAGAGGCGGAGTATGTGTGCGAATTGAAGTTTGATGGCACAGCCATTTCACTCTGCTACGAAAATGGTCACCTGCTACGCGCCGTAACGCGTGGCGACGGCGAAATGGGCGACGATGTCACCGAGAACGTACGCACCATACGTAGTGTGCCGCTGGTACTTCAGGGTGATGACTACCCATCTTACTTCGAGATTCGAGGCGAGATATTTATGCCCTACTCGTCGTTCGATAGACTGAATCAGGAGCGTGAACAGCAGGGCGAGGCACTGTTTGCCAATCCCCGCAATGCCGCAGCCGGCACGCTCAAGCAGCAGCAATCGCAGGTCGTGGCTCGCCGTGGGTTGGATTGCACACTATATCAGCTGGCAGGAAAGGAGCTGCCATTCTCATCGCACAGCGAGAGTCTAAAGGCTGCACGCCGCTGGGGCTTCAAGGTGTCGAGCCACATGGCTCTATGCCATAGCTTCGAGCAGATAGCGCAATTTATATCGCATTGGGACGAAGCGCGTCACTCGCTGCCATTCCCTACCGACGGCATAGTCATAAAGGTAAACCGTTACGCCGACCGCAAAACTTTGGGCTCAACATCCAAAGCTCCCAAGTGGGCGGTAGCATATAAGTTCAAGGCCGAGCAAGCACTCACAAAGTTGCTGAAGGTCAGCTATCAGGTGGGGCGCACCGGAGCCATAACCCCCGTTGCCAACCTTGAGCCCGTATTGTTGGCAGGAACCACCGTCAAGCGTGCTACGCTGCACAATGCCGACCAGATTGCCGCCTTAGACCTGCGCGAGGGCGACATGGTTTATGTCGAGAAGGGTGGCGAGATTATCCCCAAGATTACGGGAGTGGAACTTGGTGAGCGCGATGCGTCAAGCACGCCACTGCAATACATAACCCACTGCCCCGAATGTGGCGCAGAGCTGGTGCGATATGAGGGCGAGGCTAAGCACTACTGCCCAAACCAGAGCCACTGCCGCCCACAGATTATCGGACGCATAATACACTTCATACGCCGCAAGGCGATGAATATCGAGTCGCTGGGCGAGGAGACCGTTGAGTTGCTGTTCGAGAATGGTCTAATAGGCAACATTGCCGACCTCTATGACCTCAGGATTGAGCAGATTGCCTCACTCCCACGCCTGGGCGATAAGTCGGCACGCAACATACTGCAAAGCATAGCATCGTCACGCGAGGTGGCCTTCAACCGAGTGCTGTTTGCCTTGGGCATACGTTTCGTGGGCGAGACCACAGCCAAATACCTTGCCGCGCACTTTGGCAGCATGGAGGCCATCATGCAGGCTTCACGCGAGGAGCTGCTCGAGGCCGAGGAGGTGGGTGGCAAAATCGCCGATTCAATAATTGACTACTTTGCCGATGAGCAGAATCGTGAAATCATACAACGACTTCAACGTGCAGGATTGCAGTTCGTGGCAGCCAAGCAGGAGAAGGCTTCCAACGCCCTGGAGGGCGAGAACATAGTTATCTCGGGCAGCTTTGAGCAATATTCGCGTGACGAGCTTAAGGCATTAATCGAGGCGCACGGAGGCAAGAATCTGGCTGCTGTGTCAGCCAACACCACCTTGCTGCTGGCCGGAGCAAAGATTGGCCCCGCCAAATTGCAGAAAGCGCAAAAATTAGGGATTAGAATCATATCGGAACAGGAATTCATACAGCTAATTGATGGCAATGTAGCTATCGCCGAGCCTGAGCCAGAGATAGAAAGCATAACACCACAACAACCCATACAAGGGAGTTTATTTTAACACTTAACACAACATGAAGAGACATCCATTGAGCGGCTGCGGAGCTGCCATGATAACGCCTTTTAAGGCTGATATGACAATCGACTGGGAGAGACTTGCCCGCATGATTGACTACGTGATAGATGGAGGTACAAACTACATCGTAGCCCTCGGCACAACTGCCGAGATCCCTACCCTTACAAACAAGGAAAAAAACGAGGTTATAGCGTTCTTCAAGCAGCACGTTGCTGGCCGTGTGCCTATTGTCGTAGGCAAGGGCGGGAATAACACCAGGGCCCTTGTCGAGGAGCTGAAGGAGATGGATACCGACGGTATTGCAGCCATATTGAGCGTTACGCCCTACTACAACAAACCATCACAGGAGGGGCTCTACCGCCACTTCGAGGCTGTGGCACAGGCTTCGCCTCTGCCTGTGATTCTGTATAATGTGCCCGGACGTACGGGTGTGAACATGTCGGCAGAGACAACCTGCCGTCTGGCTCGCGACTTCGAAAACATCATTGCCGTGAAGGAGGCATCGGGCAAGATTGACCAGATAGAGCAAATTATCAAGAACTGCCCCAAGGAATTCCTCGTGCTGTCGGGTGACGATGGCATGACGGTGGAGGTGATGCGCCGAGGAGGCGATGGTGTGATATCGGTCGCCATAAATGCGTTCCCCAAGCGCTTCTCTCACGTTGTGTATCTGGCAAGCCAGGGTTTGTTCGACCGCGCCGAGGAGGCCTACGCGCCGCTGCACGAGGCTGTGTGCGCACTCTTCGAGCAGGGCAACCCCGTGGGTGTGAAGGCTGCGCTTACACTGCTTGGGAATATCGATAACAACCTGCGTCTGCCACTTGTGCCAGCAACCGAACTATTGATGAAAAAGTTGGAAAGGTTAATTCGTGAATACGAATTGTGCTAAGCCGCACGTTAATAAAATAAACTCGCACGATGAAAAAACTCTATTTCCTTGTCATCATGGCGTTGATGCTGCCACTGCTCTCATGGGCGAAGATTCCCGATGAGGAGGATATTCTGCGCAAGATTATCGACCGCTCATCGCCATACTTCTATACGCACCTGATGATGCGATACAATGCGCTGGAGCAACTCACCGAGGATGATTACCACTACCTCTACTACGGCTATGCTTATGACCAGGCATACAAGCCTTTTGCCACAAATGCGGCTCTGGACGAACTCTATACCACGATGGCAACCATCGACATGGAGCATCCCCGCAAGGAGGATTTGGCGCACATCATCACCACATGTAACCAGGCGATGCTGATTGACCCATTCAACCCCACGGTGCTGAACATGCTGGTGTTTGCCTATGGACATAGTGGCGACAAAGCGAATGAACAGGCATACTTCCGCCACCTGAACGGCATACTCGAGACCATCAAGTCGTCGGGTGACGGTCGCTCGGAGAAGTACCCCATGCACATCATCATGTTCTCGCACGCCATAGAACTGATGGCATCCATGGGACTTGAGTGCCGCGATGCGCAGATTGTCAGCCGCACATGCGAGTACATACCATTGGTAGAGCCACGCCGTGTGCCTGACGGCAAAATCAAGGGTTTCTACTTCGATTACAGCCGCATATATCGCAACAAACCCGAAGATGTAACATTCAAAAAGAAACGCACATGGCAGTTTAACAACCTGGGCGTCAGAGAGTATAAATAAATTATGAAGAGACTTTTACACAACGTTTTGGCATTTGCTCTGATTGCAGTTCTATCGTTGTCATTTGTCGGATGCAACAACGATGACACACCGGAGCCAAAGCCACATACCCAGACACTCATATTTTACTTTGCCGGCACCGACCTATCGTTATATTTTTATAAAAATATTTCAGCAATAAAGGAGGCCCTACGACAGGATATAAAGGGCAAGAGCCGTGTTATGCTGTTTTTCCAGCAGAGCGAAAAAAATAGTGCAGAGATTATCGAGCTTATATATCGCAACGGTATGTGCGAGGAGAAAAAGCTTGCCACACATGACCTTCCTACGCGCATGGATACCGAGAACCTCAGTTATTTCCTGAACGAGATTATGCGCCTGGCACCCGCCGACAGCTACTCGCTCATCATAGGCTCGCACGGCCTGGGCTGGATTCCAATCGGCGCACGCCCCAACGACACTACATTAAGTCTTAGGAGTACAGCCAGCCAGGAGGATTTCTGGCAACAGACGGGCGGGATGAAAACCCGATTCATAGGCGAGGAGAGCAATGTGCAGAATGCTTTCGACATATCAACACTATCGGCAGCCCTCAACCTCACAGGCAAGAAGATGGAGTACATACTCTTCGATGCGTGCTTTATGGCAAATGTGGAGTCGGCTTATGTGCTGCGCAACAACACAAAGTACATCGTAGGTTCGGTGTGCGAGATTATGGGTGACGGATTCCCATATACAAACATTATGCCCCACCTTTTGACCAACAACGGCCAGGGCTATGATTTGGATTTGGCATGTCAAGAGTTTAACACCTTCTACAAGAGTAGGTATGGTTACTCGGGCTCTATCTCAATAATCGATTGCTCGGAGCTTGATGCATTAGCCACCGAAATGAAGAAGGTAAATCAAGGCTTACGATTAGAGTACGTACTCAACAACCTGCAATTCTACGAGGGGCAAAAGCAGCACGTATTCTTCGACCTGGGCGACTATGTGAACAACATCTGCGCTGACGAGACAGTCAAGGAGTCATTCCGCCAGCAGTTGGAACGCACCGTAATCACTAAATACACCCTCGACAAGTTTTACTCGGCATACGGCACTTACGGGCAATATAGTATTGACGTAGATGCCTACTCGGGACTCAACACCTCGGCACCTGCCGAAGTTTATGTCGATTACTACAAGACAACCGACTGGTATAAGGCAACACATTAAAGAATTCAAAATCACAAAATAGTAAAGGCTCCCGCAGGGGAGCCTTTAATTATAGTATCGTGTAACGACAAGATTGTCCACAAGAGAAATATAAAAAGTTGTTTTTGTGTGGGAATTTTAAGACCTGCGAAGTACGCAAAAGCGGAGCATACTTGGCGTATGTGAGCATTTTGCGTGCAAGTGTAACGCAGAAATTACCCACAAAAACACTTTTTATTCGTAGCGACCACTCTTAAGACGTTCAACCTCCTCACGTGTGAGGAAACGCCACTGACCACGCTTGAGGTTCTTCTTGGTGATGCCGGCATAATATACTCGGTCGAGCTTCTGCACGGCATAACCCAACGCCTCGAACATGCGGCGCACAATACGGTTGCGGCCCGAGTGAATCTCAACGCCCACCTCCTTCTTGTTCTCGCTCACATAGGCTACCTCATCGGCAAAAATCTCACCATCCTCAAGAGTAATACCCTCTGTAAGCTGCTCCATATCGGCACGTGTAAGAGCCTTGTCGAGTGTCACCTGATAAATCTTCTTCTTCTCAAGTGAAGGGTGTGTGAGCTGACGTGTCACGTCACCATCGTTTGTGAAGAGCAGCAAGCCAAGCGAATTTTTATCCAAGCGACCTACGGGATAGATACGCTCTGAACAAGCACCCTTGACAAGCTCCATTACGGTCTTGTCGGCATGTGGGTCCTCCAACGAAGTGACATAGCCCTTGGGCTTGTTAAGCACCAGATAGACCTTCTTCTCACCCTGCACGCGCTCGTCGTTGAATCTCACATCATCGGTAGAACGCACCTTTGTGCCGAGTTCGGTAACAACCTGACCATTCACAGTCACCAGGCCTGCCTGAATGAAGTCATCGGCCTCACGGCGTGAGCAGAGTCCCGACTGCGCCAGAAAACGGTTCAAGCGCATATCGCCCACCTGCTTGGTAGCATACTTTGGATATGAACGTGGACGCTCATCACGACGCTCATCACGACGCTGATAGCCACGCTCACCCTGCTGCGCATGCTCACCCTTGCGTGAGAATGTGCGCTTACCCTTGTCTGAGAAAGTGCGCTCGCCCGCAGAGGACTTCTTGCCGTAGCCTCCACGAGTTGGTTTCTCGAAGCGACCCTCGCCACGCTGTGGTTTCTCGAAGCGACCCTCGCCACGCTGTGGCTTCTCGAAATGGCTCTCGCCGCGGTAATCATCTCGCAGACGGTTGTCGGCAGAAAAATTAGGATTGTACGATGCACGGCGTGCATCCTCACGGCGACCTCCTCGCGCCATGCGTCCCTCGTTGTCGGCATCACGCTGAGGACGGGGACCTCGCTCTACACGCTCGGCAGAAGATGTGCGCTGACGCTTATCACGCGAGAAACGCGACAATGCCGATGTAGAGTCCTGATTAAATTTTTTCATAGTTAGCTTTTTATCTTTCTGATTTTGCGGTTGCAAAGGTAATTCAATTTTCTGAAAATAAAGACAATTTACTCGCCAGCAAAGTTAAAAAAACGTTATCAAATACCCTTACGACCAAGTGTTATGCCTTTGGTGAAAGAAAAAAACAGCGGGACTCCCGATTAGGAATCCCGCCACTCGATATCTAAAGCAAGATATTACTGTGCTTATTTCAAGTTGAATGTAGGCTGAAGCTCCTCATAACGCTCAATAACCTGCTTGTGAGTCATTGTCTCGTCATAAACACGAGCAATAGCTATCTCACCCACAAATGGGTGGTAAACAGTCTTGTCTGGACATGGGAGACCGCCAATAGCCAATCTTGAACCCACGTTAGCATCAACAGGAGAAGTATATGAGCTATGGCCATACTTTCCATTCTCGTACAATGTGAATACGTTACTCTCGGCATTCCATACGAGTACTAAGTGGTAGTAGGTGTCAAGCTGCAACACATTAGAACCCCAAAGGTAGTTTTTTGGGTGCTTCCATCCGATACCTGTTCCCCAGTTATTCTCAGGAGTATTACCGAAACCACCCCAAGGTGAGCTATCCTGATCAACCCTGACGTGATGGATACCGGCAGTAGTGCTACAGAATACCTTTGACCAGTAGTCACCAGCATAGCGCTTCACCAGACATACAACCTCCATTGTGTAACCATCCTTCAACTTGTTGATGTAGTCAGCATTCTGACTGTAATCTACATAATAGAAACCTGAGTTAGCCTTATTATTATTCTTGGAATCACGGTGGAAAGCGGCAACATATTGCGCACCATACTGCTTGGTTGAAAGAACATTGGCATCAGCAACTGTCTCGATTGTGAGGTTTGCAGAACCAACATTCTCGGCAGTACCATCAGCTTTGAACTTAGCATCAAACATAGGCGTACCCACAGCTGCAGCCTTTGAAGGGATGTTCAACGCCTCGTAATGAGCCTTAGCCTGCTCGGCAGTGATGGCAGAGGCATAGATACGTACCATAGCCACATTACCTGTGAACGCATGAGTAATTGCTGCCTCAGAGATTGGGAAACCGCCGATAGCGAAATACTTACCAGCAGAAATATCAGTTACACCCGCAACCTCATTTATAGGCTCACCATCGCAATACATCACCACCTTGCTGTTTACCTTGTCGTAAACGTAAGCGTAGTGGTAGTACTGATTCAGACATGGTGCAAAGTACATGTTATCACCAGCATCGAAAGGAGAAGTGTTATTCTCATTAGTAGAACGTCTTGTAGCAACCCAACCGGCATTATTACCACTATCGGTACCCTTCTGGAAGAATCCGAATGTGTTTGATGTAGCAGGGTTCTGCCATGGATATTGATCTGAGCGAGACTGGATTCCGTGCTTAACAACCATCTCCAGAGTGAAACCATCGGCATCTGTAAGGTTGGCCTTGAAATCCTCGGCAGTGCTATAATCAATAGAATAGAAGCTGTCCATCAAATCTCTGTTCTTAAGACCATCACAGTTAGTGAACTTAGCCACCTTGCCATAAGGATAATCCTCATCATCAATAACGCTCAAATTTGAACCTGGACGAGTGACAACACTGAAGAAGTACTTACCGTTATCTGAAGCAGTACCATCCTCGTTGAAAGTAATGTCCATCAAGATGTTTGCATCAACCTTTGGGAACTCAAGCTCCAAAGCAGCCATCGTCTCAACAGTGTTACGCTTAATCTCAAATGCCTCATCCAATGACTTTACCATCACGGCACCGTTAGAGCTGGTTATTCTCACCTTGAAACCCTTCTCAAATGATGTTGGAGGCACTACCAACCAGAATGGTGTAGCCTCTTCAGGTGTAGAGCCGACCTTGACACCACCAGCGCAATTCAATGCGATAGACTTACCATTTGTTGAAGTCCACGTAATTGTAGGCTCTGAGCCCTCTGCAATAGCTACATTCACGCCACCTGATATAGTTTCTGAATTGTTACCACTGAACTCGATAGATGTAACAGATGTATTGTCACCGTAAAGGCATAACTTCAAGTAACCGCACACATTCATAAAGCTGAGCGGAACAGCTGTACCAGCCTCTACATCGGGGATAGGACAAACTGCAACCATGGAATTGGCTGTAGGACCGAATGAATTTTCAGCATACTGCTGCACAGCAGGCAAATCCATTGAAATCACGCCCTCGTCACTGACTGCCTGCGAAGCCGAACCATAAGGAAAGGCTGCATAATAGTGAGTAGTAAGCGAAGGACCTGAATTAAATCCCGACTTTGTGAATACGTCGTTCGTTGGGTCGTAAGTGTACCTTGTCTTGGTCTTACGGGTGTAGATTGCCAACTCATCGTTGCTTGACCATGCCATCTTGTAGGCACCACCTTCCTCTGAAACTGAAACTCGAGAACCTGCATTCTCAAATGATGCCTTAAATGTCAACGCATCAACTGATCCTCCTGGAGTCTCCACGGCACTCTCCTTGCTACATGACACTATAGCAACAAGAGCCATCATCGAAATAAAGAGTCTTTTCATGTTAATTATTTTAGTAGTTTTTAATATTTCTCCACAAAACACTTATTCACATCTACAAATATATGCACTTTCTGAAAATTACGCAAGTTTTCAAACAAAAAAATGAGCTATCCCATGCAAAGAACAGCTCGAATAAAAGCATTATTTCGTTTTTTGATTCGTTTTTGGCTTTCAACAGCCCTCATAACCACCGCAAAAAGGCAAAAATATAGTCAGGGCAACAAGAATTCTAATCCCAATCATGTATGCCGCCGTTACCCGGTTCCTCAAACGGATTTCCGATTGAGAACTCACGTTCCAACACTACATCCAGCACCTTGCCGCGCTTGATTTCATAGGACTGCTCCGAAAGGATTTTTGTCATGACATACTCCTCGGTACTGTTCACCTTCATAGTCAAACCATACTCAAACACCATGGCCGGCACCCCAATCCACAGCGTGGTGGGATTCTCCTTGTCCTCACTCAGCACAAGGTCGCCACATTCCAGGGTTATAGTGCGTGAGCCTTCAGGCGAGAACGCCACCTTCGGCACGCCACCTTCAAAGGTCACGGTAGCATCGCCTGCAATGGCTTCATTATTACCACCCTCAAGCACGATGCTTCTAACATGCTTCTTGCCCCACAGGCTCAAACGGATATAACCGCCTGTGCTTTTCATCTCAAGCTCGCTACTTCTAACATCGGCCTTTGCCACCATCACATTTGCACCCATGCCAAACATCCCATCTTCGCATGAATAGCTCTGCACGGCAGGAAACTGCATAGAGATTTCGCCATCACCATCCGTCGCAGCATCGGCACAATATGGATATACGGCATAAACCGCACCTATCTCCTCACCCGAGGCCGCCTTGCCCTCGACATGAAACTTGCCATCAGTTGCCGCATAGGTATATTTTGCATTACCTGTCACGTTATCGAAAACCGACAAGGCATCGCCCTGCCCCCACTTCAGCTCGAGGCTCTCATCCTCCAGCGCAACACGCGTCAACTTCTCAAACGAGGCCGTAAACACTCGCTCGACCTCATCAACCTCACCCGAAGGGATGTCGTTGCCGCCATCATCACCTTTTTCGGGTTGTTCATCGCTGCTGCACGCCACCATCGCCAGGCATGCCACCATGACAAAAAACAGAGTCTTCTTCATATTGTAACCAAATATAAACCAATCTCACGCGATATTTTATCGCATCATTGTATCATGCAAATATACTCACAGATGAATTTATATCCAACTTTTAGAGCAAACTATTTCATAATATTCCTATCTTTGCACTTGCTATGGGCATGAATAAGGAGATACTACGAATAGCCATTCCCAACATCATATCCAACATCACGGTCCCAATCATGGGCATCGTAGGAACGATGATTGCAGGGCACATGGGCGAGGCGGTCACAAGCATCGGCTCGCTGGCCATTGGTGTGACCATCTTTAACTTTATATATTGGAACTGCGCCTTTATCCGCATGGGAACAAGCGGCATCACGGCACAGGCCTATGGCGCGGGTGACCGCCACACCACCACCCTCATGCTGGCGCGCTCGGTTATGGTGGCCGCTATGGTTGGTGTACTTATGCTCATACTGCAACGTCCTTTGGGTCTGGCTGCCCTGAAAATCATGAACGGAGGCGAGCAGGTGGCCGAATATTTCTTTGCCCGAATATGGGCTGTGCCGGCAGGAGTGCTGCTCTTTGCGCTAAATGGCTGGCTCACGGGAATGCAGAACGCCATAATCCCGATGATTGTCGCCATAGTGGTGAACATCATTCACATAGCTTGCAGTCTGTGGTTTGCTTTCCCGCTGGGCATGGGCATCACAGGCATCGCCTACGCCTCGGTGGTGGCGCAATGGACGGGAGTGGCTATCACAGCTCTTATCTGCTGGCTGCACTACCGCAAGCAGCTGGCAAAGATTACTCTCAAGCAGGTGATGGATATCACAGCCCTGAAGGAGTTCTTCTCAATCAACAGCGACATCATCATCCGCACGCTCTGCATAGTTGCCACCTACACATTCTTCACCGCCGCATCGGCACGCATGGGTGACGACATCATACTTGCCGTAAACACCATTCTGCTGGAGCTGTTCACCTTGTTCTCATACATGACCGACGGCTTTGCCTACGCCGCCGAGGCACTCACGGGCCGCTTCATCGGGGCAAAGGATGGCATCTCACTACGCCGGTGCGTGAAACGTTGCATGCTCTGGAGTGTGGTTGTGGGCATAGGGTACTCGGCACTCTACACAGGCTTCTGGCGCGAGTTGCTGGGGCTCTTTATTGAGGATGGGGCCGAGAACAGCACCCAGCTTCTGGAGTATGCGGGCAGGTATATAGGCTGGATTATCACCATCCCGCTGGCGGCATCGCTGCCCTTTATGATGGATGGTGTGATGGTCGGCGCAACGCAATCACGCATCATGCGAAACTCAATGCTTCTCGCCACCATAGCCTACTTTACGCTTTTTTACTCGCTCCGCCCCATAATCGGCAACAACGCACTGTGGTTAGCATTCACCTCGTATATGGCTCTGCGCGGCGTGCTGCAATATTTCATGTCACATCGCCTGCAACGCATCTACCGCCAGGCGGAATAAAAAAAAAGCGAAAACCTCCGCAGAGATTTTCGCCTTGCCTATCAAGTTTTGAGTATTACAGCATAAAGTAAATAGGAACGGTGTATTTCACTCTTACCACCTCACCATTCTGCTTGCCTGGCTCCCACTTGGGCGAGAGCTTGAACACGCGTTCAACCTCATCAACAAGCAACTTATCAGGCGACTGCAAAGCATCAAACGACGATAACGAGCCATCCTTCTCAACACCAAACGAGAATATCACACGTCCCTGAATACCCTTCTCTTTCGCTTCGGCGGGGTACTTCAACTGCGCCTGCACCCAATTCCTGAATGTGTTCAAGTCGCCGCCCTGGAAAGTTGGCATCTGCTGAACTTTAATGTATGGTTGCTCCTCATCAGCAGTTACAATTTGCGTTTCAACAAAATTTTCATTACCTTTGTTCTGTTCCTTTGGAACATAAACAGTTGTGGCAGTCGCAGCAAGCGAGAGTGCCACCAATGGCAGTACAAGCAACAACTTTGCTGCCGACCACCTTGAAGAAGTTTTCTTACACATCATAGTGATTCTGTTTTTAAGGTTACTGTGATTCAAGCAGTTGGCAACAGAGTGGAGCCTCGCGCCAACTGCTCTTTTTATTAATAGTAATTGATAGGTCTTTGCATCAACTCCCCTACTCAGCACTGCATCATCAGCCTGAAACTCGTGCAGACTCTGCAACTCCCTACGCAAGAGCCACAAGGCGGGGTTAAACCACCATACACAAAGGGCAATATCCACCGCCAGCACATCCCACGAATGGCGCAGGCGCACGTGTGCAAGTTCGTGTTCAAGGATAAGGTCGAGATTTTGCTCGGCATCCCCCTTCGCCACAACAACGTTCCCAAACCAGCTGAACGGCGTAGCCAACTTGTCCACAACGGTAAGCATCACACCCTCGCCCAACTCGCTGCGCGTGCCACTGCGGGTCATACGCCACACCGAGAGCTGACTCATAGCAAGCCGCACGGCCATAAACACCACGCCGAGGCAGAACACAGCCACCGCCAACGACTTAAGCAGAGCCACATAGTCAAACGCCACATCCTCGACAACGCTCGCCATAGCCACATCGCCCCCGACATCCGCCAACGGCAGAAATTCGACCTCCTCAACAATCTTAATCTCACACAGAGGTAGCACCGCAGCCAACACCACCACACCGAGCAGCACCACCCTATTCAAGCGATGCAGGGTTTCGTAACTCATCGTTGCCTTATATAGTATAAATAGTGCGGCCAAGCAGATTGCCGACTCGCCGAGATATACGATAAAGTCCCACATAATAACGAAATTTAATATTTACTGATTCTGCACCTTGCGGATAAGCTCCTCAAGCTCTTCGACCGATATTTTCTCCTCCTCAATCAGAGCCGACACCGCACGCTTGTAGGAGTTCTCAAAATAACGAGTCACCACATTACCCAGCACACCCTTCGAAAACTCCTCCTGCGAGAGTATGGGGCGATAACGATAGGTATTACCAAATGTTTCATGGTCAAGGAAACCCTTGCCCTCAAGTGTGCGCACCATAGTGGAAATGGTGTTGAAATGGGGCTTCGGCTCATCGTAGAGCATCACCACATCCCTCACAAACATAGCTCCATGCTGCCAAAAAAGTTGCATCAACTCCTCCTCCTTGTTAGTCAATTTCTGCATAGTAATTGTGGTTTTACAGGTTTCACATTGCAAATATAACTAAAAAATTTTCACAAACAACTATTTTTTATAGTTTTTCAACTAAAATATTTAGTTACACATAAAACAGCACAAAAAAAAGACACCCCGAAAGGTGTCTTAGACTCTGAGAATCTTATTGCAAATTACTCTGCTGGAGTCTCTGCTGGAGCCTCTGCTGGTGCCTCCTCGGTGTTAATCTCAGCCTGTGGCATAGCAGGAGCTGTCTCTGCTGAAACCTTCTCAATCAACGCCTCAGCATCGCTCTGCAATGAGCTGCCTGTTGAAACACCATCCTTCATTGAGATGGTCGCGATAAGGCTCAACACAACTACCAAACCAGCAAGTGTCCATGTAGTCTTCTCCAAAATATTTGTTGATTCACGAACACCCATAACTTGATTGGCAGCACCAAAGTTTGCAGCCATACCACTCTTAGGATTCTGAACCAAAATAGCGAGAATAAGGATAACACTCGCAATAAGAATCAAACCGATACAAATTGAATACAACATAATTTTATACTGTTTTTATTATTAACCTTCTATTTTTGAAATAATCTCCGCAAAGTAAATACTTTTTTCGGGATTTAGCAAACTTAATTTGCGATAAGTTTCAATTGCCATATCTTTCAAGCCCTGTGCCAGATATACCTCGGCAAGTTCCTCACTGACCATATCGTCATCATCCGAGAGCTCGGCCTCGGTTACAATTTCGCTATCTACCTCACCCTCCTCGGCAACAATACGATGGGTATCGGTACGCAGAAATTTATCTATAATATCACTTGATGTAATACGTGTAAGTACATCTACATCAATAACTTTGGGTTCAACAATAGGTTTTGCAATCAATTTTTGCACCACACCATACGAACCGCCCTGCGCATCCTTTGGCTGGGGCGAATCCACGCCCCACCGCTCGCTACGCTGAAGCCACTGCAAATCACTCTCTTCGATGAAAATCTTGCCATCTCCTGCGGCAAAATTATTTTTATTATTTTTCATAATTTTCTACCAATTTGATGCAGCTGCCTGGAAAATATCGGTAACAAGTTGCTTGACAACCTCGGCATCGAGCTCCGACTGTATGTCGGTAAGCAATTGCGAAGAGTCGTATTCGGTGAAGGCCGAGAAGGTCTGGTTGAAAGAATTTTTCGGCTCAACCTTGTTCGTAAAGCGCACCTTGACAGTAATAGTCAGACGGTTCAGCAACGCATAGTTGTCACTCGAAACCGAAGCCGTAGTGGAGGTGTAACCCGTAATCTCACCCTCAAAGGCGAAATCACCATCCGACTCAACAAGTTGTAGCTTGGTCTGGCGCGAAAACTTATCCTTCAACTCCTCAACCAGCGTTGTACTCAACGTAGGCGACACCATAGGTGCATTGTTGGGAAAATAGGCCACACTAAAGGTCTTGGCGGCATCGGGGATACTTGCGCCCGTAAAAGAGTAACCACCTTTCATGAAGATACAGCCGGTCAGCAAAACCGAACTTAAAACAAGCGCAATGGCAAATACTCTATTTAACACACTCCTAATCATAAAGTCAATTCACAAGGTTAAATATCATCCTCGTTAATACCCAAATCCTTAATCCTGCGATACAACGTACGCTCGGACATAAACAACTCGCGCGCAGCGTCACGACGTCGTCCCTTATTATTGCGCAAGGCCTTCAATATCTGCTCGCGCTGCACATCGGCCTTGGTGAGTTCACGATGTGGAACATCCTCAACCTCCTCGCTCTCGGCAAAATCGGCAGCATCTTCAACAGCCGACGAAGGAAGCAACCCCACCACCTCGCGTTGCATAGGTTGCGCATGATGGGCATGACCGTGCATGAGTTCCGAGAGCATGCGCTTCAAGTCATTTATATCGCTGCGCATATCGAACAGAATCTTATACAACAACTCTCGCTCGGTAGAGTAATCTTCACCACCCATACTGCTCTCTAAACGCATCGTAGGCGTAGATGCCCCCGCCGTAGTGAGATATTTTGATAATGTCGCAGCACTAATCTCTCGAGCCTGCTCCAAGGCAGATATCTGCTCGGTAACATTCTTGAGCTGACGTACATTTCCCCGCCAGTAGTAATTCATCAACATCTGACGTGCCTCATCCGACAGGCGCACAACAGGCATGCCATATTGTGCCGACACATCAGCTGCAAACTTCCTAAACAGAAGTGGGATATCATCCTTGCGCTCACGTAAAGGTGGCACCGAGATAGGTACGGTATTTAATCTGTAATATAAATCTTCACGGAAACGGCCGTTCTCAATAGCTTTGGTAAGGTCGTTATTGGTAGCCGCCACAACTCTCACATTGGTCTTTTGCACTGTCGCAGAGCCTACGCGCAGGAACTCTCCCGACTGCAAGACACGGAGTAATTTCACCTGCGTAGCCAAAGGCAGCTCACCCACTTCATCCAGGAAGATGGTACCTCCATCAGCCTCCTCGAAATAGCCTTTGCGAGCCTCGCCCGCACCTGTAAATGCGCCCTTCTCATGACCAAAGAGCTCGGAGTCGATTGTACCTTCAGGTATGGCTCCACAGTTTACAGCGATATACTTATTATGCTTACGAGATGAGTATGCATGTATTATCTGTGGAAAGAACTCCTTGCCCACACCACTCTCGCCCGTAACAAGCACCGACAACGAGGTAGGGGCTACACGTACTGCTACTGCAATAGCACGCTCCATAGCCTCCGAGCGGGAAATGATACCAAAACGCTGCTTGACAGATTGTATATCGACCTCTGACATGACCTATTACTATTGTTTGGGAGTAGTATATTGCAAATCGGGATTCTCAACACCCTTCTCAACACTTTCGGTATCGAAAAGTGAAGTCTCCTCACTGTTTATCTCTGGCTCATCATACTGCATATTTTGCCAATCGCACCAGACACCATAGAGAATTGCCATAATAGCAAGAACGGCCACAGCGATAGCTATCTTGATAAAGATATCGCCCTTCGAACTCTTGCGCGATGTTGCATATTCACGGCCTGTTATAATCTTGCCTCCTCGGCCATATTGTAGACCCTTGACGTAGGAAGCTGGGCGTTTCTGGGTTGAAACGGTAAGCTTCTCCTCCTCCTGCAACGCAGAAGAACGTCGGCCCGGAGCTGCATTTCTTGGGACAACCTTTATGACAATATCCTCCTCATCAACATCGTCAGCGGGCTGCTCCTGAGCTTTGGGCAACTCATCCTTAACCTCATCCGCAGGTGCCACATTCTGACGCTCGGCAAGATGCTCCTGAAGACCACCATCCAACACTTCACCCTGGGCCGCAGGATTGGTGATGAACGCAATCACACCGTTGGCACCACGCTTGAGCGCACCAAATCCGTCCAAACCGCACACTCCATCACGGTCCAAGCGGAAATTCACCTCAAAGACAAAGCGGTCGATTGTTCCCGCAGCCTCAAGCTCCGACACACCATGCTCAACGAGCAAAGCACGCAACACTCCGTCATCGCTCTTCATAAGATTTGAGAAGAGAATCTTATGACCGGCATCCTTAACGATAAAAGTACCCAAATTTGGCACCACCAAGCGTTTATGGTTCTCCAAATACTTAGCTATAATCTTTACAATCATACTTCACGTATAAATTTGGGTAAAGTTACTAACTTTTTTTTGAATAGAAAAATTCTCTCGCAACAAGATATATTTTTCTCTATTTTTAGCAAAAAAAAGAGCCTCGAAAAACTCGAAGCTCACTGTATGCTTATCCAGCTTTGGCGGAGATTACTCCTCCTGACGATAAGTATGCTCAACGTAGATAGCGTGCTGCATAGCCTCACGCTTTGCGATTGATGGCTTTGTGAAGTACTGACGACGACGCAACTCCTTCAATACACCTGTACGCTCATACTTACGCTTAAACTTCTTAAGGGCCTTCTCGATGTTCTCGCCCTCCTTAACTGGCATGATAATCATAATTGTAAATCTTTATTTTTGTTTTGTTAATTAAATTTTCTCTCTTTTTTACTGTGGCTGACAACTCCTTGAGCCATCACTTGCCTAACATGCTTCAACCTCTACTCGGTGGCATCAAGCCTGAACCAAAGATATGGAGCTAAACGTTTAGCCTCATCCTCGGATAATATTTCATCTTCGACCATCTCTTCGATTCTACTCCAACCTCCTTTCAATTGTCTTTGCTTAATAATCCTGCGCAGAGCACGCGACGACACATAGGGGTGTCGTGCCACCTCTTTCGGAGGTGCAAAGTTAATATCAATTTTTTGAATTTTACAACTATCGCAACAAATTTGTTGCAGAATTTGCACAAAATTCTCTTCTGTGACGCATTTTAGCTCCGAAATCTGCTCCACAGAGTGGTATCCACCCAGCAAATTACGATATTTCACAATCTCGCCGGCACTCTTGGCTCCGATTCCACGCACGGCCACAAGCTGCGCCGAGTCGGCAGAATTAATCTCCAGCGGGAAGCATTCAGCCGTTTCTGCCGATTTCTCAGCCGAGGAAACCACCCTTTCGGGGAAGTGTATATACGGCATCATGGCATCGACCACCTCGTCATCCACAACATAGCATGCGCGCAACTCCTCCTGATTGAAAATGCCGCCCCTGGAATCACGATAACGTACCACAACCTCGGCCTGACGCATGCTCAAGCCCCAACGCGAAAGATACTTGGCCGAAGCCGTATCTATCATAAACGGCTCGTTGGGTAAAGGCTCAACCTTAAAGGAGTTATGTTCACGGTGTGATGGTTTTGCGAAAGGCTTTTCCGACTCGGTGCGGAGCCCCTTCCGAGGTTTAGCCGCAAGCGAATCGGCTATTACAATATAAGGTTCAAGCACGCCATACAAACTGTCGGTCACACCGCTAACCAATGCCAAATCCTCCTTTATGCGATAGACTTTGCCATATTTGCGCCAGCGCACGATACCCACTGCCGCCTCTCTGGGTACGCCCGAACTGCGCAACTCGTCATAAGTAGCCACATTGGGGTCAAAGTGTTTCAAAGGAAGTGTGTCCAACGACTGCTCATACTGCATGAGTTGGGGTATAAGTTTCGGAGGCTTAACAAATTCTATCAGCACCGCAAGCATAACCAGTAAAATAGCTATCGGCACCAAAATCAACAAGCCACGATATTGCTCATCTGAAAAGAGTTTCATCATTACCACTCGGCACGTGGCGAGAGCCACAGTTTTCTATATTTTCTTGAAGGAGAGGGCAAAAACTCACTCAAGCCATACTCTGCCCAGCGAGCATCCACCATGTTGATGGTCTCGACCGACGACATCACCACATTGGGGAAACGCTGTGGGTTATCCCCCACCCCTGGGTGTTTGCTGCGAGCATCGAGCAGGAGTTCACCACCCGCAAGCACTCTCACATCGCGACCAGGGTCACTATTTGCCATCGCAAGCCACAACAGGTCGGCAGAAGTCATCGACTGCGAAGCCTGATAATCAAACAACGCAATATACTTCATACCCTTGATTTCATTAGCACGAAGATATGCCTCAACATCCACCTCCACGGGTCGCTGCTCATCGGCATACAATATGAGGAGTGCGCAACTCTCGACAAAACGCGTATCATAGAGTTTCACACCACCCGCAGCCATTGCACGGCGAGGCTCCTCAACGGGCACTACCTCGGAATTGATATCCACATCGGTTGCATCTACGGCGAGTTTACCTCCAAAACCACACGTGGCCGTTGCATGGTCGAGCACATCAAGCACCCCTTCCGAGCGGATTATTCTTGTGGGGTCAACCCTGCGAAGCAACTTTGCCAGAGTATGGAACGAGCGTATATCGACATCTGCCGATGCCACCACCATATATTTATTGAACATCATCTGCCCTGCACCCCACAGCGACTGCACAACCTTGTGGGCCTGACCGCCATAGCGCTTATCAATCGACACCACGGCCAGATTGTGCGCCGTGCCCTCCTGCGGCATCCACAAATCACGCACCTCGGGCTGTATGGCCAGACGTATGGGAGCAAGGAATATACGCTCGGTAGCCTCGGCAATGTAGGCATCCTCCTGCGGCGGAACTCCCACCACCGTAGCAGGATAGACCGCATCGCGACGATGTGTTATGCAGGTAACGTGAAAACGAGGGTATAAATCCTTCAGCGAATAGAAGCCTGTGTGGTCTCCGAAATCACCCTCTACAACCTTGGGCTCCTCGGGATCTACATAGCCCTCAATGACAAAGTCGCAATCTGCCGGAATACGAATATCGCACGTCAAGGCCTTCACCAGCTTAACGGGCTTCTGACGCAGGAAACCCGCCAACAGATATTCGTCCATATTATCGGGCATAGGAGCCGTAGCAGCATAGGTGTAGGCTGGATCACCACCCAATGCCACAACCACAGGCATACGCTTACCCAAGCGTTTATAGCCATCGTAGTGGCGTGCGCCTGTCTTGTGAATGTGCCAGTGCATGCCCGTTGAC
>JAFOHD010000056.1 GCA_017421945.1 Alistipes sp.
GATAAAAAGTAGCTGCTTTTTTTGTTGTTTTTGGCTGGTTTACACAGGTTGAGTTAAACCGAGAGTTAAACCAGAAAAAGCGGTTCGCTCGCAAAGCAGTTGGGGAGGTTGTTGTTGGCAGTTGATTCTTCGCCTGTTGGCTTTGTTGGGGAAATTTGCTAACTTTGTGATATGGATGGTGCGATAATCCCATAGCCGAAGAATTCTACACTTTGTTTGGCTTTGCGCGCATCGGCAGGGAGTGACTCTTTGGACACGATATGTGGTATTTGAAGAGGAGATATGGCTTATAAAGGTATATGCACAAGAAAAGGCGGCTCAAATGAGTCGCCTTTTGCTATATCGAGTTATCGAAAGATTACTCAACTGTACCTGCTGAACCGAGAACGTTCACGCACTTGTGCATATAGAGCTTCTTGAGCTCCTCACGAGCTGGGCCCAAGTACTTACGAGGATCGAACTCTGCTGGGTTGTCAACGAAGATCTTACGAACCATAGCAGTCATTGCCAAACGGCCGTCAGAGTCGATGTTGATCTTGCAAACTGCAGACTTAGCAGCCTTGCGCAACTCCTCCTCAGGAATACCTACTGCATCCTTCAATGCACCACCGTGAGTGTTGATGATCTTAACATACTCCTGTGGAACTGAAGAAGAACCGTGGAGAACGATTGGGAAACCAGGGATCTGCTTCTCGATCTCAGCCAAGATGTCGAAACGCAATGGGGGAGGAACCAAGATACCGTCCTCGTTGCGAGTACACTGCTCAGGCTTGAACTTGTTAGCACCGTGAGAAGTACCGATTGAGATAGCCAATGAGTCAACACCTGTCTTAGATACGAAGTCGATAACCTCCTCAGGACGAGTGTAGTGAGCAACCTCTGAAGAAACCTCATCCTCAACACCTGCCAAAACGCCAAGCTCACCCTCAACTGTTACATCGAACTGGTGTGCATAGTCAACAACCTTCTTTGTGAGGGCTACGTTCTCGTCGTATGGAAGGTGTGAACCATCGATCATAACTGAAGAGAAGCCCATGTCGATACAGCTCTTGCAGAGCTCGAATGAGTTACCGTGGTCGAGGTGAAGAACGATAGGAATGTTCTTACCCATCTCCTTAGCAAACTCAACAGCACCCTGTGCCATGTAACGCAACAGAGTCTGGTTAGCATAGTTACGAGCGCCTGAAGATACCTGAAGAATAACAGGTGAAGAGCACTCAACACATGCAGAGATGATTGCCTGCATCTGCTCCATGTTGTTGAAGTTGAAAGCAGGGATAGCGTAACCGCCCTCAATAGCCTTCTTGAACATCTCACGAGTGTTCACAAGACCAAGATCTTTGTAAGAAATCATAGTTTTATTGTTTTAATTAGTGAATATATTCTCTCCTATTTCAAGTTCACAAAACCATTGCGAACTCATAATCGGCGCAAATATACAAAATAATTATCTCAATAGAAAATTTTTATCAAATTATATCATTATCTCACTGGCGAGATTATGAAGTTGAAGGTGTAATCCTTGTAAGTCACGCGATATGGCTCCAGAGGCCATGCTCCCCAAGAGTCAATTCCTGCCACACCCTGCTGCACCAAATCAAAGCACAGGTGAGTCTTGCCGTCGGGCTTCAAATCGCCCGAGTGACGCTGTGCAGCACCCGTGGTGAAGTCCATGCGCTCCTGTGAATAGGGTAGGGCCGATGCCGAGAATGGGGTAGCGGCCTTGATTTTGATTCCTGCACCCGAAGAGTCAAGAATGTTGTAGTAGCGCAGGTCGCTGCGTGTTCCCGACTCCTGCGGGCGTGCGAGTTGCTCGTGGTACTGCTCGCTGACGCTCTGCTCATACAATCCTATGTCGGCGCAGCTCTTGCGGTCACAGTAGTTCTCCACCTTACCACGACCATAGTATAGCAGCTGGTTGAAGCGTGCGGGGAGTTCCATGCGCATGCCATAGCGGAACATGTTTGAAATCTTCTCGCCCGGAGTGGTGGTCATTGCCTGCTCAACCTTCACCTCGCCCTCGCCGTTGATGGTGTATGTCATGCGCATTTTGGCTTTCACTGCTGGCATATCATACAATGCTACAATTACGGCCTTGTCATTTTCAGCCTTCGCCTCAAAGCTTTTGAGATTGAGCGCAGGGTTGCGCCATACGGCAAAGTGTTCGTGCAGACGTGCGCCATTGTCATTCTCGTTGGGTGCGCGCCAGAAGTTCGGACGAAGCGTTGAGCCCTCGGCCATTAGCGAGATGTTGCCGTACTGCATCTTATTGATGAATCCCTGACGGTCGAAAGCCACAATCCAGTCGTAGCCTTCGACATTGGTTGCCTTCTCGAAACGTGTGACCTTCACAGGGCGTGATGATTGTTTCATTGTGAACGCAGCCTTTGTGTCATACTCCTTTATCATGAGCTGCTCCTGGGCGATGGTGTGGCCTATGGCCAGCAGAGGTTGCTTCTGGGTAAGGCGGTAGCTTACGTTGAGCAGAATCTCCTTTGCCTCGGGGCAGAAGTCTGCCTCGCTGAAGCCGAGCGCGAACTGCTTGCGCTGCTGCGCTGCAATGTCAAGTGAAGCTATGCGCCCAGCCTTTGTGGCTACGCCATCCTGCACCAACTCCCACTCAAGTGCATATGGCTTGAGGTCGGTGAAGAAGTTCTCGTTATATATCTCAACCTTGCCGTTAGACAAATCCACGGCTTTTGTCCAGATTGACTGGTATTGACGGCGTACTTCGTAGGCGTGTGCGTGGGGTGTGCGGTCGGCTGCAATTATGCCGTTGCAGTTGAATGAGTTGTCGGTTGCATCGTAGTTGTTGAAATCACCTCCATATAGGAACGATACCTTGCCGTCAGGTTCATAGCTCGCCAGTGCTTGATCGACAAAGTCCCAGATGAATCCGCCCTGATAGTTGGGATATTTGCGGACGAGGTCCCAATACTCCTTGAATCCGCCCATTGAATTACCCATGGCGTGAGAGTACTCGCACTGAATGAGAGGCTTTTCGGGATTATTCTCAAGGTATTTCACACACCAGTCGGGGTAGGCGTACATAGGACACACAATGTCGGTGAAGTCGTTGCCCTCGGCACGTTCGTAATGTATCGGGCGTGAAGGGTCGTATGCTCTGATCCAGCGGTAGCACTCCTCGAAGTTGGGTCCGAAGCCCGCCTCGTTACCCATGCTCCATACAATAACCGAGGTGTGGTTCTTGTCACGCTCCACCATGCGGCTGTCACGCTCAAGGTGAGCCTTGGTGTAGAGAGGATTCTTCGCCAGCGTCTGCTCGCCGTAACCCATGCCGTGCGATTCGATGTTACCCTCGTCAATGACATATAGACCATACTCGTCACACAAATCGTACCACATTGGGGTGTCGGGGTAGTGACATGTGCGCACGGCGTTGATGTTAAACTCCTTCATTATGCGTATATCCTCAATCATGCGCTCGCGCGTCATCACATATCCCTTCAGAGGGTCCATCTCGTGACGGTTCACACCTTTTATCAGCACGGGCTGGCCGTTGATGAGTAGCTGCGCGTTCTTAATCTCCGATGTGCGGAATCCGACCCTCTGGGCATAAGCCTCGGTAGTCTGTTTGCCGTCGCTTACACTGATGATGACTTTATAGAGGTTGGGCTCTTCGGCCGACCACTTTGCTGGGCTTGTTACCGCCATCTCGCATGAAGCATTGCCCTTGTTTGGTGAGAGAGTCTGCTCGGCAACAACCTCACCCCTTGCATCGAGGAGCTTCACATCAGCCCTCTTTACACCCGAAGTGAACGAGAATTGCATCTTCAGCGCACCATCTCTGTATGCCGCATCAAGCGAAGGGGTTATCATCACATCCTTCATGCGTCTCTTGTGGCGTGCTTCAATATATACCTCACGGGCAATGCCGCTCATGCGCCAGAAATCCTGATCCTCGAGGTATGTGCCGTCACACCAGCGGAACATCTGCAATGCAATGAGGTTTTCACCCGCCTTCACGTGCTTGGTGATGTTGAATCCCGCACCGAGCTTACTGTCTTCCGAGTAGCCGACAAACTTGCCGTTCACCCACACATACACATTCGATGTGGCAGAGCCAATGTTGAGGATTATGTCGCGACTCAGCCACTGCTGGGGAATGTTGAATGTGCGGCGATATGAGCCTACATGGTTCTGCTCAACGGGTACGTTGGGAGGGTCGTTGCGGAAATTACCGCGCCATGCGTATCCAATGTTCACATATATGGGATCGCCATAACCGCTTAGTTCCCACATGCCCGGTACTTCAAGTTTGCTCCATCCCTTGTCGTTGTATCCCGTGAGGAAAAAGTCGGTCGGACGCTGGTCGGCATTCTCCACCCAGTTGAAACGCCATGTGCCGTTGAGTGACAGACGGTAGGGGTTGTCCAGGTCGCAGTACTTGCCCATTGCCTGGTCGGCCGATGTGAAAATCTTGAACGACGAGTGCATCGGTTCACGATTGATTTGGTTGAGTTCGGGGTCGCGCCACTCGTTGAACGACTGTGCAAACAAGGCTGCGCAGCAGAGAGTGGTGAGTAGTGTCAGGCTGATTCTTTTCATAATATATCTGTTGTTTGATTATACCTCACAAGGGGCAGAAAGGGTCTAACCCTTTGCCCCTTATGATACAAATATACGAATTTTGCAAAAGAATGTAAAATTATTAGCCAAGATTCTACATTCTGTTTTCGTCGCCGGCCTTCTCAATTTGTTTGGTGTTGAATGCTTTACCGCTCTTGAAACTCCACGTAGCTCCAACTCGGAGTCTAAACTTTTGTCCATAGCCGTTACCAACTAACTTGCGCGAGAACTCCGCCTGCTCAAATACCAAATCCTGCTTGGGCTCGATGACATTCACCGCCTGACATGAGAGGGTCCAGCTATCCTTGATGCGCTTTTTGAGCGTTATGTTCATCGAGTGCATAAGCTTTACAATGGCATTGCTCACCTTTGCACGGCTCATACCCCAATAATTCACATCAATAAAGAATTTCTTTGGCAGCTTGAAGGTCATGTTTGAACTCCATTGCATCATCTCGTTGGTCTCAATAGGACTCTCCAAGGTCATCTGCTGCTCGGCAATTATTCCCGTGAGGTTGATGTTCCAGCTCCACCATTTTGTGAGGTTGAGTGGAAGATATACACTTGCCGAGTAATTGTTGAGTTTGGGGAGGTTTGCCCACGTGAGGTTGAGCATGCGTGGGTCGTTGGGGTCGGCCACTACCATCGGCTGCACGGCATCGGTCTGTATGTTGGCAGCGAGAGTTATGCTGTATTTGTAGCCAATGACGCCCGTGAGTGAGAAGGTGTTGTTATATGCAGGGTCAAGCAATGGGTTTCCGGCCTGATAGGTGTAGTCGGAAATTTGTGTGCGTGTGGGTGTCAGATTCCAAAAGCTGGGGCGAGATATTGTACGCGAATACTGCGCCACAAGCGAGTGTTTGCCCTGCTTGTCGAGTGCGTAGGAGAGGTTTGCATTCGGGAAGAGCGAGAAGTACTTCTGACTCACATCGCCATGTTTGCCCGCAGTCTTGGTGTATTCGCCACGTAACCCCATTACGGCACTCCACCTGCCTTTATTCATCGAAGCTATGGCGTAGGCTGCCGAGATGTTCTCGGTGTAGCTGATGTCGTGGTCGCTTACCCGTGATGGCAGCCACTCTGTTCCGGCAAGATATCGGTACATAGCCTCGGAGTTCACCTCGTTGTAGGTGTATTTTGCGCCATATTTCAGTTGCCATTGACCAGAAAAGACCTTCTCGCGAGCAACCGATGCGGTAGCCACGCGGAAGAGGGTATTTGTACGGTCCTTGTAGATAGAGTCATTCTCTATGGTGTTGTCGTTTATGAGGGTGTTGAAATCGTGCGTGTTATCGCCCTCTCTTGTTGTGTAATCGGCAAGGAACTTTACCACCGAGCCCAATGTGTCGGTCTTGAAGATATAGTTAAGCGAAGCAGAGTGTGTGTCGCGGTTGTCTTTGGCATCATAAACGGTGTGACTTAAACGCTCACCCGCGGGGTGGAGGAATCGGGTTGTGGAGTTGTTGGTCTCCCCATCCATATTGCCATACCAGTCGTATGACAATCCCAGGCTATGCTTTGGTGAAATCTCCCATACAGCAGTAAAGTCGATGCCAGGGTTTTTGGATGTCATATCCTGGTCGGTCGATGATGTCATCTTTGACAAGGTGAGAGGGTAGTCGGTGGTCTCGGCTGCAAGAAACTTATGCTCAACGAAATAGTAACCCACACCACCGCCAAGAGTGAATTTGCCTATATTGGCATTTATGCGTGCATAGGGATTATATTCGCAACCATATTTGCTCTGGTTGCTATATATGCCCACCGAACCCATCACTCCATTCTCCAGTCGGCGGCGCAGAGTGATTTTTATTGCTCCACCCGATGAGTTGGCATCGTGGTCGGCTCCAGTCTGTGGTACAATCTCAATTTTTGCAATATCTTCAGCCTTGAGTGTGCGGATGTAATTTATAAGGTCGGCTCCCGAGAGCTTTATCTCACGCTCGTTTACATAGAGTTTTGTGCCACTTGCACCGTTTACCGAGATGTTGTCATCCTCAATCCATACTCCCGGAGATTGACGCAGCAGCTCCTCGCCATCTTTGCCCATGGCTGAGTCGGAGTTGGCTACATCCACCACAAAACGGTCGGCCTCGCTGCGAATCATTTGTGCCGAGACAACGACCTGGTCAATTTCGGTAGCCAGCTCCTGCATCTGAACTGTCCCCAGGTCGGTTGTTCCTGCAACCTTCACACTGCGGTCAATGCTTTTGTAGCCCATAAACTCCACAATAAGCCTATATTCTCCGTTGGCGAGTTGTAGTGTGAAGTCTCCTTTTTCATCGGTAGTTGTACCTGCCGCCTGTTGCTCGGCCCGCATTACAACTACCGTAGCATAGCCTATGGGCTCATTCTTTGAATTTACAACCCGTCCCTTGAGCAGGTTGCCTTGCTGTCCCCATGTTGTGGCTGTGAAGGCCACAACAGTGAAGACAAGCATCATCAGTCGATAAAGATTTCTCATAATAGTTAAATGTTTGTAATAGTTATATAAAATTAGTTGAGTCGAGAGAGGAATGTAGGTTACATAATTTATTGTTTTAATTTATTTATTTAACGATAAACGATAATTTCTATTTTCTGTCGCGCATTTTGTTGCAATATTTTCATTCCACTACCAATTAGTCGCAATAGTGGGTTTAATTACTACATTTAGCAGTGATGAAATTTGTTTTGACAAAAATAAACTGCTTTGACGATGCAAATATAAATAATTTATGCTACTTTGCAATACATAGTAGTAAGAAAATTAATATTTTTTAATGGTTTTAATATTTTTCGGAGTTGCAAAACAAGCCATTTTTTGTATTTTTGTGTTGTAATAATGATGAATAATAATATAAGGATACAATGAAAAACCTACTCTTATTAGCAGCATCTATGCTTTTCTCGGTTGTCTTGAATCAGACCTTTGCCCAAAACAACAAAGTGACAGATGGCAAAACAACAAAACTTACAGTAACAATCCCTGCTGAAAAGTCCGCCATAGACCCAATGATATATGGTCAGATGTTGGAGGATTGCAACGACAAGGTAATTTATGGTGGTATAGTGAGCAATGAGGGTAAGGAGAATAGTGCTGTGACCGAGCTTCTGCGCCCGCTAAATATTCCTGTCATGCGCTGGCCTGCCGGTACAGCCATCTATAATTACGAGTGGCGTAAGGGCATAGGCAAGGAACGCAAAGCCGAGAAAGAGCGCATTTGGGGTGGCATGGAGTATTACACTTTCGGAACAGATGAGTTTATCACCTGGTGCGAGCGATTAAACATTGCGCCTTATATCAACATCCCAATGGGAAATAACAACACCTACCAACATTCGCTGGGTAATGCTCTGGATTGGATTGAGTATGTCAATGGAGATGCTACGACCACCTATGGAGCGTTGCGAGCCAAGAATGGCCATGCCGAGCCTTATGTCGTGAAACTGTGGTGTATAGGCAACGAGAACTACCTGGGTAACCGTTTTCATAAAAGTGAGTCGGCAACCACATATGCTACGAATCTGGCACATTGGTCAAAGATTATCAAGACAATATATCCCGACCTAAATCTGCTGGGTGTGGGACACACTCCCGAATGGACCAAGGTGGTGCTGGATGAGTGTCACGAGTGGATTGACTATGTGACTTTGCACTATTACGTCACAGCCCGCATAGATAACAAGATATTGCTCGACCCGCATAAGAGCCTCTTTACGGCGGCACTTGTCGAGGCCAACCTGAAGCAAAATATTGAAGTGTTGAAGGCTGCCAATGCAAAATACGGCAGAGAAGCAAATCCCATACGTTTCAGTGTGGATGAGTGGAACAACCGCCACCTGGTGAAGGGCGAGAAGTCGTTCTACTTCACACGTAAGGACGACCGCCGACAATATGATGTGGTGGTGTCAGCAACCATGCTTAACGTCTTTTTGCGCAATTCTCCCTATGTGGCCATGGCAAACTACATCTTCCCCGTGAATGGTCATGGACTCGTAAAGACTGTGGGCGAGGATGACGCATATCGCAGTACGGTGTATTATGTTTTTGAGCTGTACCGCAATATGCTTACAGGCAGTCTGTTGGATGTTAGTGTTGAGGGTGCGGGTATTGCTTCGGCGCGTTTGGGTGAGTATGCCCGTCTTGAGGGTGATGTGACGGCCAATACAAAAACCATAGAGCAGGACCTTTGCTTTGTGGATGCTGCCGCAACGATGGATGAAAGCGGCGACATCTGCATTGCCCTGGTAAACCGCTCGCACGATGCAGAGCAGAAAATCAAGTTAGACCTTCCCGAAGGTTACAGCGTTGCCGAGGTGTGGAGTCTTGAGTCAGAGGATATCTCGGCAGCCAATATAGCTGAGAATCGTGACGTGGTGCAACCCCGCCTTCTCAAGGAGAAGAAATCGTCGCTCACGCTGCTGCCATGTGGACTGAAAATTGTCAGGTGCCGAGCAAAATAATTCTCATGTAAGGTTTGAAATTAAAAATGGGTGTTCCATGGGAATACCCATTTTTAATTGCTACTCTCGGCGCCACATCTTGTCGCCCAAGAAGAAATACAACGTTCCGTATGAGTATCGTCCCGTAGGTGCGCCGCGGTCGAATGTAATCCACAGGTAACGCTCGTAGTTGCCATACTTTATTGGAACTATGGTTGGCCAGCCGCGACGGCCGCCGTCGCTGTATTGGTGGTTGAAAACACCAATATACTTCAGGGTGGGGTAGTCGTAAATGTAGTATGTGGAGCCGCTGCCTCCGCTCAGTACGTGTCGCTTGCCGCCTACGCTCACGATGCGTATGCCCGTGTTGTTGTTCTGCTCGGATTCCGCAATCTGGGTATAAGGACCGTTCCAGTTGTCGCTCTCGCAGAGGTATGTGACATAGGATTTATCCCTCAATGCGCAGTATGCCAGACGCCACTTGCCCGCTTCGCTGTCGTAGAAAAAGTCGGGGTCTTCGGTGTTGAAACCCTTGTTGTGGGAGTAGCTGTGGGGGAATACAAGTTCGGTACACTCCAGGAAGTGAACGCCATGCAGCAGGTCGGCCGAAGTTGAGCAGTAGGCCAGGGTGTGGGTATCCTCGTGTGTTGTGGTGATGACCATAAAGCGGTCGCTCTGCTTGTCGTAAACCACTTTTGTTGCGTGAAATCCATACATTATGCCGTCACCCTTGCCAAAGAACAAAGCACCCTCCAAGCGTACCTCATACGAAGCCAAGTCTATTGAATAGACGCCCTGATAGGAGTCGAATATGCGCTCAAAGCCTCGGGTTGTGAGGCACAGATACAGTCTGCCATCCTTGATGAGTGGTGTGCCGTCGCTATACTGTATTATCTGTGAGTCGGCCTGTCCCGTGCCGCAGGTGAGCAATGCCTCAGCTTTATTAAGGGTTACCGACGAGCCTTTTGGCAGAGATGAATAGACACCAAACGAATGAGTAACACAACTCTCTACGACTCGCATGTCGTTTTTGACGCTGTAAAGCAATTTTGCACTGCCGTCATCATGCAGTGTGAAGACATGGAATCTCACGCCAGTATATTGCACGCGCAGTTTGATAACAGATGTAGCCTCTACCTCCTTCTCGGCCAGGGTGGTTACATTCCCGCTCTCGCATGCCTGCGATATCACCTTGCCGTTGCGATACACGATGTGAATCTGCTTACCCATGCCACTGTTGGGGTAGAAATTGATACCCGCCTCCTCGTCGGTGTCAATATCCGAGAGAGTCACTTCATAGGTGAAGTAGGGATGGAATGCACCTACTCTTACCGTTGAGGCAATTGCCTGGTCGGGAGCCGAGATGCGGAGCGTGCGTCCCGACTGCTTCACCACAGCCACCGACTGATGGTTTTCTATGATGAGGTTGGCCGAATGTTCGAGTTGCAGGTTTGTGCCCTCCATGTTAATCTGGCTGACAACCTTGCGCAGATTGTAAAAGTTGCGAATGAAAGATTGTCTAATGAAGGTTAGGTCGGTAAGGCTCACCTCGTCCTGAGGTTTCTGCGCATAGGAGCCAAGTGATATCATGCAGCCAAGGAGTAAACAAATAAATGCTCGTTTCATAGTCGTTGTTTTACTGAAAGTGAAGCTGAAAAGAGTTAATGTCCTAAACAAAATTAATCATTTTTTTTGTGTGGAAACATGAATATTGCAAATTTTCACTATCTTTAAGGGTTAAAAGATGAAATAACCAAAACTATGATATTATGAGTGGTAAAATTTCAAGAGGAGATTTTTTGAATCGTTCGGGGCTTGCAGCAGCAGGTGTGATGATGGGTGGTATGGCAAGCGGCTCGGAATTGTTTGCACCCCAGCAAGATAAGAAGGAGCGTTTTGCAAAACTCGGTAAGGTCAATATCGCATGGATAGGTATGGCAAACCGTGGTCGTGATGTGATGAAGGACTTTGAGCGCACAGGTTTGGCAAACATAGTGGCTATGTGCGATGTGGACCTCAAGCAGAATGGTTGTCAGGAGGCTATGGCAGCACACCCTAAGGCTAAGGTATATACCGACTTCCGCAAGATGTTTGACGAGATGGGCAATCAGTTCGAGGCTGTTGTGGTTGAGACTCCCGACTTCTCGCACTTCCCTTGCGTGATGCTCGCCCTTAATCAGGGTAAGCATGTGTGGGTTGAGAAGCCTATGGCTCGAACATTCCACGAGTGTCAGTTGATGATTGACGCTGCGCGCCGTAATCCGCAGCTTGTTACGCAGGGTGGTAATCAGGGACACTCCGAGGCAAACTACTTCCAGTTCAAGGCGTGGAAGGAGGCAGGCATCATCAAGGATGTCACAGCCATCGACGCACATATGAACAACTCACGCCGCTGGCATGGCTACGACGTAAACATAGGTCGCTATCCACAGGAGGAGCAGATTCCAGAGGGTATGGATTGGGATTTGTGGCACACCACACAGCAGTATCACGAGTTCAGTCCAAAGTACCACCCAGGCAACTGGCGCAGCTGGTATGATTTCGGTATGGGCGCACTTGGTGACTGGGGCGCACATATCCTCGACACTGTGCATGAGTTTCTTGAGCTGGGTTTGCCTTATGAGGTTGAGCCTATCAAGCTGGAGGGATGGAACAATTACTTCTTCCCCATGTCATCCACTTTGCGCTTTAAGTTCCCACGCCGTGGGGAGATGCCTCCCGTGCAGATTACATGGTATGACGGTATAGGTAACTATCCACAGCTGCCCGACGGTTATGGAGTGTCAAGGATGGGTAGTGATGTGCCTACAATCAATGGTCAGAAGGCCTCGGCACACTCTGTGGCATTGAATCCAGGTAAGATTATCTACTCCAAGGACCTTATCTTCAAGGGCGGCTCACATGGTTCAACACTTGAGATTATTCCAAAGGCAAAGGCCGAGGCTATGAAGGGTAAGTTGCCCGAGGTGCCAAATAGTCCATCCAATCACTACGAGAACTTCCTTTTGGCATGTATGGGAGAGGAGAAGGCTCGCTCTCCATTCGAGGTTTTTGGTCCTTTGTGTCAGATGTTCTGCTTGGGAGTGCTTGTGCAGCGTCTTAACCAGAAGATTGTATTCGACCGCGAGAAGAAGATTATTGTCGATAATCCATTCGCCAACGCGCTGCTTGTGGGCAATCCACCACGCAAGGGCTGGGAGGAGTTCTACAAGATGTAGTTCCTTACATACTAATACAAGAATTGGTTGCCTCACCGGGGCAACCAATTCTTATTTTGTTATATCAATTATCCTGTATGACGTAATTTTTTGCTTCGATGTGGCTGTAATAGCTTTGAATCATTGCTTTCAGACGCTTTTCAATTAAGCTTACATCCACCTTACCGAGGAGGTTGTGCTCGTGCTTGTAATCATCGTTGGCATAGACGGCAATGACCTGCTTTTCGTCAAAGAGTATGAGATGGTTGGTGGTGATGGCCTGGAACATATTGTTGGCATAACTCACCGACATGGGCATGGCGTCGTGTTCGTTAAATATGTCGCGTCCGAAGGCGAAGTATGGCTCCTCGTTACCAAGCAATCCCAGCAGCGTAGGCATGATGTCCACCTGTGACACCACCTGATGATGCACACCCATCAGTGAACTCTCTGGAGCGTGCATGAAACCTATAATCTGATAACTGCCAGGGGCACTGCGGAACTCATCCGAGAACTGCTCGCTTGACACGTGGTCGGCAACAAACACGAATATCGTATTGCGGAACCACTCCTGGTCTTGATAACGGGCAAAGAACTTGCCGATGGCCTGATCGACATACGCCACGCACTTGTGGTTGGGGGTAAGCCCTTCTGGTAGTCTCCCCTCATACTCCTCGGGAATGACGAATGGATGGTGCGAGGTGAGAGTGAATATTGTTGCAAAGAATGGCTCCTTGCTCTGTTGCAGCTGCTCACCCATGTAGCCGATGAATTTCTCGTCCCATATGCCCCAATATCCGTCAAAGTCATCTTTGCCGTGAGCTCTCTCATAATCCTGACGGCTGTATAGATGCTCAATGCCCGTGGTGCGTGCAAAGGCTCCAAATCCCATTGAGCCGTGGTCCGAGCCGCAGAAGAACATTGTGCGATAACCCTTGTCCTTCAGTATTGCAGGCAGGGCACGTGTCTGGGCCATAGCCTGCGGCATGAGTACAAACGGATTCTTGTATGAAGGGATTGAAGCCCACACCGCCGGCAGAGCCTGAATAGAGCGGCGGCCGTTGGCATACATATTATAGAATGTGTAGCTGTGTCGCATAAGCGAATCAAGCACCGGAGTGTACCCTTTCTGCTTTTTGTCTTGATATAGGTCGGGACGCAGCAGGGCAGAGTGCTCGGCCGAGAAGCTCTCCATGACAAATACCACTACGTTGCGGCCCTCCAATTCCGCTTGTGAGAGCTTTTCTGCGGGGTAGTGCTTGGGTGAGTATATCGAATCAAGCTCCTCTTCGGAGTAGTATTTCTGGTATGATATCTTGCCAGATGAGCCCACTGTGCGCAGTATGCAGAATGGGTTGCTAAGAATCATCGTGGCGCGCATGTTGTCGGCTGTGTAGAGCGTTGCGTTGGACATGGTTATGGGACGTGTCATCTTTGTAAATCCTCCACGCACACCTCCTATGCTGAGTCCTATGGCTGCTATAAACACAAGCGTAGAACCAATGTAATACCACACACCCTGCAACATGCTCCTCTCACGTGTCTTGCGCCAATACCCCGCTGCAAGCATGATGATGAAAGCTATGCCTACCAATACCACATACCAGTTCTCGGCGGCGAACTTCAGCACCAGCATGGCCGAGTTGTCGTTCTCGGCGAAGAATATCTCGTCGGCGGTGAATCGTTTCTGGGTGTAGTGGAAGTAAATGGCATCGGCGAGATTTGTAACCACTATGAGTAGAGAGTTGGCAATCACATAATACCAAAACTTCATCCTGCGCCACCAGCTGCGCTCTCTTATGCGCAGGGGGATGAGAGAAAGGATGATGAATATGGCGTTGGTGTAAAGTATCGAGACGGTGTCGAACTTAAACGAGCCGCACACTAAACTCCACCACTCCGAGAACGGTATCTCGCCCATGAGTGTTGAGTTGTAGGCATAGAAAAGCAGTCGGCACAGCATTAAAACCACATACAGAAGTATGATACGCCAAATGAGCAGTGCCACGTGTGTCTTGAAGAATCTCATATTATTCGTGATGATAAGGTTCGTTGTGTAAAATAGTGAATGCCCGATAGAGTTGTTCGGTGAATATGGCACGCACAATCTGGTGAGAGAACGTCATGCGTGAAAGAGAAACCTTGCCATTTGCGCGGGCATAGACATCCTCCGAAAAACCATAGGGGCCCCCGATGACCAGCAACAGACGCTTCACTCCGCTGAGCATGCGCTTTTGCAACCACTCGGCATACTCCATAGAACTGTATTGCGAGCCTCGCTCATCCATCAGTACCAGATAGTCTCCCTCACTCACCAAACGGAGTATAGCCTCGCCTTCGAGTTGTTTCTGCCGGGATGTGGCCATGTTTTTGGTGTTGCGTACATCGGCAATGGTTGTCATTGAAAATTTGCAGTAGCGGTTTATGCGCTTTGAGTACATCTCAACCAATGCCTCCACCTCCCTTGAGTCGGTCTTGCCTACGACTATAAGTTCAATGTTCATTGTGTTATGAATTACTCCAAATCGGTATTCCACTCACCTCCCGTGCCTGTGTAAATTACGGGACGCTCTTTCTCGATTGACTTCAGCCACTCGTATGCTTTGTACATATTGTAACCGTTGCCGGAGTTGTCACCCGCCAGTTTGAATGCTATGACGCACGAATGGTTGCGTGAACGATAGTACATGGCCTTTACTCGTTCCAAATACTCATCCACCAGCTTTGGGTCGTTGGCAGGTGTGCCACCCACACCTCGGTTGTCGCTATTGGTGGGGGAGTTAATGTTGGCGCAGTCTATAACGAACATGCCTGCTTTGTCACACATATCGTAAAACCACTTTGGCTGTGGATAATCAGGGCATAGAGTGTTGAAACCCTGAGCCTTTGCCTGATTGATGGCTGCAAGAGTCTTTGGGCGGTCGGGCAAAGCGTTGAAATGCTCCTTCTTCTGGAGCTTTAGAGCGCTGTCAAAACGGTAGAACTTGCCATCATGGAATATGGTCTTGCCAAAACCCACCTTTAGGGGGATATATTCCCACAGCATACCATTGCGCTTGATGTAAATCGTCACATCGTAGAGCGGACTCTTACCATCGCCCCACTTGAAAGTGTAGGAGTGGTAGATGTCGGGGTTAAAACGTAACGTATCCTGTGAACGGCACTCTATCTCAAGTTCATTCACGCTGTACTCCTTGAGTTTGCCCTTGGGGTCGTAGATGTCGAAACCTACCTGAATGGTCTCCTGGTAGTTGAAGTCGTTAGCTACGATGACATCCAGTTTGAGCTTGGCATATTGGCGTGTAGTGTCGGGCTCAAGCACAATCTCAAAGTCGCGCACCGACAAGCGGCGCTGCATGAAGAAGTAGCTGTTTTCGAATTGTGTGAAATTGGGTTTGGCGATGCCCTCTTGCAGTTGTGGAGTATGGCTGTCGCGTACGCCCACGATAATCTCGTTCACGCCCTGATGCAAATATCTTGAGAGCATGAAGTCTGCGGGTGTGTAGGGGTCCTCGATCTCGGCCACCACCACATTGTTCACAAGCAGGATGTATGCCTTGCCAACATTCTCCAAATGAAAGAATGTATTGTAGTCGTTGCGTGTGGCATCAATGTTAATCTTTTGCAGATAACGCTTCTCGCCGCCGGCCTCTGATATAAGTTCGGGCTTGAATACTTCATAGCCGTTTGTCTCCTGACGCTTGTCAGATTTGGCGTCTTCACGTTTGTCATATGTGATAAACTCGCTACGGAAAATGCGAGCCGACTGAGCATGGGCGGCGAACATTGAAAACATAGCGATGCTTATGAGGAAAAACCTTTTCATCTGGGTGTAAAAAATATTTTTATTACTAACAAACATTCGTTGGTATCACAATACCAAACGCAAAGGTACTTTTTTTTTTGACAAATATCAAATAAATAACTACCTTTGTAGATTGATAGGCGAACAATTGTCCACCTGCATATATTTGGAGTAAAATTAAATAAAATAGAAATCATGAAAAATCAGAGAATTGCAGAGATTCTATCCTCTGGCGCAAAAGATTGCGACATTACAGTTAAGGGATGGGTTCGCACGAAGCGAGGTAACAAAAATGTGGCATTTATAGCCCTTAATGATGGCTCTTGCGTAGCAAACATCCAGGTCGTGGTAGATTTGGCAAATGCCGACGAGGAGGTACTGAAGCAGATTACCACAGGCGCATGTATCCGTGTGGATGGCAAGTTGGTGGAGTCGCCAGCATCGGGTCAGGGCGTTGAGGTGCAGGCCTCAAGCATCGAGGTGTATGGCACCGCCGATGCCGAGAGCTACCCATTGCAGAAGAAGGGCCACTCGCTTGAGTTCCTGCGCGATATTGCTTACTTGCGTCCACGAACAAATACTTTCGGTGCGATTTTCCGCATCCGTCACGCTATGGCGTATGCTATCCATAAGTATTTCAACGACCACGGCTTCTACTATTGGCATACACCTCTCATCACGGGCTCTGACTGTGAGGGTGCAGGTGCTATGTTCAATGTGACGACACTCGACATTGCCAACCCTCCCCGTACCGAGGACGGTGCTGTGGATTACTCTCAGGATTTCTACGGCAAGCCTTGTAACCTCACCGTATCGGGTCAGCTTGAGGGTGAGCTTGGTGCTTTGGCACTTGGTCAGATTTATACTTTCGGCCCCACATTCCGTGCCGAAAATTCAAATACTCCACGTCACTTGTCGGAGTTCTGGATGATTGAGCCCGAGATGGCTTTCTATGAGTTGGAGGATAATATGGAGTTGGCCGAGGACTTCCTGAAGTACCTTATCAACTACGCCTTGGAGAATTGCCGCGAGGATTTGGAGTTCATGAACAAAATGTGGGACAAGGAGCTTATCGAGCGTCTGGAGTTTGTTATCAAGAACGATTTTGTGCGTCTTGATTACACCGAGGGTATCAATATTTTGAAGGCTTCGGGTCGCAAGTTCGAGTTCCCATGTGACTGGGGTTGTGACCTTCAGTCGGAGCATGAGCGTTACCTTGTAGAGGAGCATTTCAAGCGTCCTGTAATCCTTATCAACTATCCAAAGGAGATTAAGGCATTCTACATGAAGCAGAACGAGGATGGCAAGACCGTGCGCGCTATGGATGTATTGTTCCCAAAAATCGGCGAGATTATCGGCGGTTCGGAGCGTGAGGCAGATTATGGCAAACTTTCTGCAAGAGTGAAGGAACTTGAGATGAGCGAGAAGGAGTTGTGGTGGTATCTTGATACACGCCGCTGGGGTTCTGCTCCTCACTCTGGTTTCGGTTTGGGATTTGAGCGTCTGCTGTTGTTTGTGACAGGTATGACCAACATTCGTGACGTGATACCATTCCCACGCACTCCAAACAACGCAGAGTTTTAATTGATTTTTATAACGCACAGCAATGAAGAGACTTTTCATACTCACGCTTTTAGTCTGTTTTGCTCTCACTGCACATGCTCGAAAGATTGGTGGCGGCGAGGGTTATAACCTCATCTACATAGGCAATAGCATTACCTACGGAGCCTTGCATGCCGACCGTCAGCAGACAGCTCCACCCGTTGTTGCCACAGCCCTGGTGAGTAAGAAGGTGGAGGGTGTGAAAGGTTTTCATAACAGCGGTCGCTCAGGAGCTACGACTGTGGACTTCCTGCCTGCGTTGAATCGTGATTTCAGCAGAGTGGAGAAGGCTGTTGCCCAGTTGCAGGAAGCCAACAATGCAAGGTTTGTGTTCTCCATGATGCTCGGAACCAACGACTCGGCATCTACGGGGCC
>JAFOHD010000057.1 GCA_017421945.1 Alistipes sp.
ATAGGTGTAGGCTGGGTCACCACCCAATGCCACAACCACAGGCATACGCTTACCCAAGCGTTTATAGCCATCGTAGTGGCGTGCGCCTGTCTTGTGAATGTGCCAGTGCATGCCCGTTGACCTCTTGTCGAAACGCTGCATGCGATACATACCCACGTTGCGCACCCCCGTTTCGGGGTCGATGGTATTCACCATAGGCAGGGTTACAAACGCTCCCCCGTCACACTCCCACGAATGCAGCATGGGCAGACGCTCCAAATCAACATCATCGCCCTGCCACACAACCTGCTGACACTCGCCTCGCCCCGACACATTCTGCGGAAACCACTTCGCCACATCAGCAAGCAGGGGCAGCATACGCATCTTATCCCACAACGTGGCTTTGGGGCTCAGAGCATCGCCCAGCAGAGCCTCTATGCGCTCTCCTATCTGCTCCAGACGCTCCACACCGAGTGCCATAGCCATACGTTTTGACGAGCCCATCATATTGGTTATGACGGGGAACTGTGTGCCTGTATTTTCAAACAGGAGAGCCTTGCCGCCGCCCTCGCTCTTTGCCATGCGGTCGGTAATTTCTGCTATCTCGAAACGGGTTGAGACGGGCGCAGAAATCCTCACAAGCTCACCCTCACGCTCCAGACGCTCAATATATTCTCGCAAACCTTTATACATGATTACTTAAGCGGCTCGTATGGTATTTTATACTTTTCATCAAGAGTGAGGATTGCTCCTTCGTGCATCGCCTTATCGGCCAGCAAAGCATACTGCGTGGCGTAGTACGACTCCTCCAGCACCTTCTCGGGCTGCTTGCCGCATATAACCGAATTGACAAATGCCTCAAGCAACTCCTTCGAGCCATCGGCCTCGGCGCCAACCGAGCTCTCGCCCGACACCACCTTCACATCCTGCATGATAGGACGGCCCGCAGCAAGCGAGGAGGTCTCGGCTGCCCATGATGTACCGGCAAAGACAGAATTGCTCATCACGCCTTGCTCAATCTGCTCGATAAGCTGATGAATACCACTGCCCCTGGGAGCCGGTTCATCGGTATAGTGCATGGCCGTGACAAGGTCAATCGTTCCCTTTGTACCGAGAATCTGTTCGCCCATGCCGAAGTGCTTGTTCGAGATAATCGACTCAAAGGTCATATTCACACCATTGGGATAACTGAAGATGGCACTCACGCTATCATACACATCGCGGCCATCCTCCTTCCAATGCACAAGGCTGCCTGCACCCATAACCCTCTCGGGCAACATGCCCATAGCCCACGAACCGTTTTGAAGCTGATGGCACGCAAGTTCGGTCATCAGACCACGTGAATACTCGCTATATAGTCGCCAATTTATATGACGCTCCAACTCGGGCGAGGGCACTTCGCGTCGCCAGTCGTTGTTACGATACCAATAGTTTCTCACACCCACAACATCGCCTATAACACCCTGATGTATCATCTGCATGGCCTTTATGTATTTGGGGTCGAACAGACGCTGCTGACCAATGAGCAGCACACGTCCGAGCTGCTGGCGGCGGTTATACACCTCAAGCGCCTGGTCAAGCGTATAGGCCATAGACTTCTCACAAAAGACGTCCTTACCTGCCTCCATAGCATCAATAGTCATGGGGGCATGGAGATAGAGAGGTGTGGCTATAATAACACACTCAACATTTCTGTCGTCGAGCAGTTTCCGATAATCGTCATATCGCTTGGCTTTGGGGAAATATTGCGAAGCATTATCCAAATGTGGTAAGTAGTTGTCACACAAGGCCACGACCTCCACATTAGGCATCTGCAACAGGTGCTGTATATGAAACAAGCCTCGCGAACCTGTGCCTATGATACCCATGCGCACCTTCTCGCCCGAGGTCTGCTGACGAGTCTTATCGCTGCACGACTCCAGCCAGGGGAAGAGCGAGAGCGTGACTCCCGTCAATCCAATTTTTCCACAATCAGACAAAAACTCTTTCCTATTCATCGTAAAAATATTATTACTCTATTCTTCTGCATTTAACATTTGCTCCACGGCAATAAATCTCGGTGGCCACATACCCTCCAAACGATTGCATTATCGTGGCACGCTCGGATGCAGGTGCTGCATACAAGGCTGTGGACAGCACCTCGGCCACCAGCGGAGAGCGACCCTCAACCAGAATCATCTCGTCCTGCGCCACCTTCACTCCCGTGTGGGGATTGATGATGTGGTACTCACCCGAAGGCGTGCGCCCCGACAGCGACATGGCACCATCGCAGAGCCTCACCTCAAAGGCCTGCATTCCGCGGCACTCGGGATTCTCGACACCTACGCCCCACCCCTCCCCATAAGGATGATGACCTATGGAGGCTATTGAGCTGTTGCCAAAATTCACCAGCGCCATGCCGACACCCTCACTGCGAAGCAATGTCACTATCTGCTCCAGAGCAAAGCCCTTGGCAAAACCGCCCAGGTCAATCAGAGCATCTTCAGACTGCAACCTCACCTCATGACTCTGGTCACACAATACAAACGGCGCACCCTTAAGCGTGGGTGCAGCGGAGAAATAACCGTATGTACCTTTGCGAAACACCTCACACAACTGCAATGCCATGTAAAGTTCGTCATCAACACTCACAGCCTCCACAGCTGCCCGGGCATTGACAACAGCAAGGGGGCTTGTCATGTCGAAACGGTTGAACCGCCGAGCCATGTCGCACACCCTCTCCCTGAGCATGTGCGCCAATTCCTCACCTCTGTCACGCTCAACACCCACCACAAGCATCTCCACCCTGGTGTGCATCGCATGGAAGGCACACGACGCCATGGGGTAAAGCGGATTCTTGCTGCTGTAATGGAACTGCATCAGAAGGGTTATTTACGGAATGTACGGTTCAAAATCCACCAAGCGAGGCGTACCATACCAATCAAAGCATAGATAACAAACGACAGTACCACGACATATCCCAGCTGGGTAAACACCTCATACCAGGGCGTTGCAAACTTTATGATTGTAACCCAATTCACCACATTGGCAACAGCAAAGCACGCAAGCCACAACATCAGTTCGCGGCGTTTCATCTGCGCTGTTATAATTGTATCTTTCATGACCAAATGATTTACAATTCACGAATCTTCAGGTTGCGGAAATGCACCTTGTCGAAGTGGTCCTGCAACAGGATATGCCCGCCATCGCCACCTGCAAAGTTATTCACCTTGGCAAACTTGCTGTGCGACACCAACGCCTGCCACATATGGCCACCCTTTTCGTATGAGAGTATCTTCACCCCATTGAGCCAATGCTCAACCTTGTTGCCCTTGACCACAATGCGGGCCGTGTTCCAGCCATAGTGGTCGGCATGCTTCCACCCCGCAGCAGGAATGATGTCGTAGAGAGAGCCGAGGCGACGATTGCCGTTGAAACCCATCTTCGCATCGGGGTGATTCTCATCATCCAGAAGCTGGAACTCGCATCCTATGCTGCCATTTTCCGAGATGAAATATTTGATACCGCTGTTTGCGCCTTTGGTAATCTTGAAATCAATTGAGAGCTCAAAATCGTGGTATTTCTTCACGGTGATGATGTCACCGGCGCCCGACTTGGGCTTTATGATTAGCTCGCCATCGGTGGGAGTCCACCCCTTCGACATATCACCCTTGGGGTCGAGACTCTTCCAGCCCGACATATCCTTACCATTCCACAGCAGCGTCCAGCCCGCCTGCTCCTCACGCTTCGAGAGGTAGTTAGCCACGTGGTTAATCTGTGGTATGGCTGTTATCTCGGCCGATAGCTCCTGCTCCAAATCGGTTGTCTTGATGAATATATTTCGCCAGCTTACGGTGCTGCCGGACTTTGATTTGTCACCGTGAATATCATGCACCTGCAAGGCAATGAAACCACGAGCATCGGCTTCATCAATCATGTCGGCCGTAGGCTCGCCGTTTATCCACACACGGATATGATTGCTTACAGCCTCAACACGCATCTTGTTCCACTCGCCCTTGCGATATGCCTTGTGGGCCTGAGGCTGATGACATACCCAGCCACGACGCTCCTCGTCGTATATAGAGCCCATGTTACCCGAAGGGTCTATCTCGCACTGGTAACCATAGACTACACCGTTGCGATACTCTTTGTGGGAGTGACTGCGTATCTGAACGCCTGAATTTACCCCCTCATCGACCTTGAAATCGAGTTCAAGTATGAAATCACCATACTCGGCCTTGGTCGCAAGAAATGTATTGGGTTGCCCCAACGTACTCACGCCGACAATTGCGCCATCCTTAACTTTGTATTGAGCCTTACCGCCCAACCTTGTCCAACCATTCAGGTTACGGCCATTAAAAAGTGCTGTCCACCCCTCTCTCTCCTGCGCCTGGGGCGCGCACATCATGCACACGGCAAACAGTGCCAACAAGAAAAGTTTCTTCATATTTGAAAAGTTTACATTCAAAAAGGTTAAGCAATTCGCAATCACACTGGTCGAAGTTTGGGAATGCGCAGCATACTTGGGGTATGTGAGCAATTCTCAAACGAGCCAGACGCCAAAAGAGCATCACCCATAAATCGTAAGCGTATAACGATAGCTATTTTGAGGCTGGTCGAAGTTTGGGAATGCGCAGCATACTTGGGGTATGTGAGCAATTCAAAAACGAGCCAGACGCCAAAAGAGCATCGTTAGACGATTACCCCCCTTATAGTTTTATGTCGTATATCTGTATCACCCCCTGCAACAATCCTGAATCATCTGTGACAATAAGTGAGTTCACCTTATAGGAGGTCATCATCTTCTCAGCCTCGACCAGCTTGGCAGAGGCGTTGATTGACTTAGGACTGCGGGTGGCAATATCTATCGCACGAATGTTAAAGAACTCTGCCTGACGGCTCTCCATGGCACGGCGCACATCACCATCGGTCACGATGCCCTCAATCTTATCGCCATCCATGATGATGATAAGACCCAAACCTCCGCGACTCATCTTGTGAATCATCTCGGTTGCCGAGCAGTCGGCCGCAACCACAGGCAAATCACTCTTGCGCATAACGTTACCCACGGTCATGAGCAATCTGCGTCCCAGGCTGCCTCCCGGATGGAAGCGGGCGAAATCCATCGCCGTAAACTCCCGCGCCTTCATCAGCGCCACAGCCAAAGCATCCCCCATGGCTATCTGCGCTGTGGTGGATGTGGTTGGGGCCAGGTGCAGGATACACGCCTCCTCCTTAACACACACATCGAGGTGGATGGTCGAATTTTTGGCAAGGGTGGATTCACTGTTGCCCGTCATTGAGATAAGCACATTGCCGTTTGACTGTATGAAAGGTACTATCTTAAGCACCTCGTCAGTCTCACCCGAATAGGAGAGTGCGAGTATCACATCCTCCCTTGATATCATACCCAAATCGCCGTGAAATGCCTCACCAGGATGAAGGTAGAAACTTGGCGTACCCGTACTTGCCAGAGTAGCCGCTATCTTACGACCTATAAGGCCCGACTTTCCCATGCCTGTGACAATCAACTTACCCGTGCAGGCGAGAATCTTCTCCACAGCACCAAAAAACTCGCTGCCGAGATTTGCCGCCATATTATTCAACGCCTCGGCCTCGACCTGAAGCGTGCGCTGAGCCAACTCAACAATCTGTTGCGACGTGTAATTCATTCTATCTATGTTTTAGATTAAGTTCTTAATAACCGACTCCAGTTTCTCCAACTCGAGCATATTTGCCGCATCGCTGAGACCCTTGTCGGGATCGGGATGCACCTCAAAGAAGAATCCGTTTGCACCGAAAGACTTGGCAGCCTGCGCCATGGCGGGCACAAACTCACGATTGCCGCCCGTCTTGCCGCCTGCCGCACCGGGACGCTGAACACTGTGCGTACAATCCATCACCACCGTAGAGGCTATCTGCTTCATGTCGGCAATGTTGCGGAAATCCACCACAAGGTTGTTATAACCATACATATTGCCTCGCTCGGTGAGCCACACCTCCTTCGCACCCGACTTCACAGCCTTCTCGTAGGGGTAGATCATATCCTGACCCGAGAGGAACTGCGCCTTCTTGATATTTACTATTCGGCCCGTCTTGGCTGCCTCAACGAGCAAGTCGGTCTGACGGCACAGGAAAGCGGGTATCTGCACCACATCTATAACCTCACCCGCAGGTGCTGCCTGCCACGCCTCATGGATGTCGGTGCAGAGCTTCAAGCCCCACTTCGACTTAATATCAGAGAGCATCTGCAAACCTTTGTCAAGCCCCACACCTCGATACGACGAGAGGGATGTGCGGTTAGCCTTGTCGAACGATGCCTTGAAGATGATATCAACACCCAAACGAGAGTTTATATCCACCAATTTTGCCGCTACGCAGTCGAGCAACTCTGCCGACTCAATCACGCACGGACCTGCAACAAATTTATTCATAGTGTTAAAATTTTACTGCGCACTTAAAAACTCCTCGGCACGCGCCAAATCCTCGGGCGTGTCAATACCCACAGTCTCGACATTGGTTATGCCTACGCCTATCTTGTATCCATTCTCAAGCCAGCGCAACTGCTCAAGCGACTCGGCCTTCTCGAGCGAAGACTGCGGCAGCGAGGTGACCTCACGCAGCGCATCCACACGGAAGGCGTACATGCCTATATGCTTGTAGAACGTATGCCTTGAGAGCCACTCTTCGGGCTCCACACCACGCAGATAGGGGATTACCGAGCGCGAGAAGTAGATGGCACGCGATGCGCTGTCGAGCACCACCTTGGGCGAATTGGGATTCTGCAACGCCTGCAAGCCATCCTCCACGGCAAATGGTTTGACGAGTGTGGCTATATCGGTGGCCTCATCGTCAAAACATGCCATGATGGAACGTAGCTGGCTCTGGGCTATAAAAGGCTCGTCGCCCTGCACATTGATAACCACGTCGTACTCCTGGGCCTGCTTCTGATAGGCCTCCCAGCAGCGGTCGGTGCCGCTCTTATGGTTGGGGGAAGTCATCACCACATCACCACCAAACGCCTTCACGGCATCATAGATGCGCTCGTCATCGGTAGCCACAACTGCATTAGGTATGACCGACTTAACTCGCTCGTAAACACGCTGCACAACGGGCTTGCCGCCCAACTGCGCAAGAGGCTTGCCCGGGAAACGAGTAGAGGCGTAGCGTGCGGGGATGATTGCAATGAATCGTAACTCTTCAGACTTCATAATATAACTTTTACTTTAATGCCAACTCAAGCACCTGGTCAATCTGCTTCACATAATGGAAGGTAAGGCCCGCAACATATTCGGGCTTAACCTCCTCGACATCCTTGCGATTGTCCTCGCAGAGGATTATCTCCTTGATGCCGGCACGCTTGGCAGCGAGAATCTTCTCCTTGATACCACCCACAGGCATCACCCTGCCGCGTAGCGTCATCTCGCCCGTCATGGCGATGCGCTCCTTGACCTCACGACCCGTGAAGGTTGAGACGATGGATGTCACCAAAGTGATACCCGCCGAAGGGCCATCCTTTGGAACCGCACCCTCGGGAACATGGATGTTAAGGTTCTTCTTCTCGAATACTTCAGCGGCAATGCCCAGCTGCTCATAATGGGCCTGCACCCACTCATAGGCAATGGTTGCCGACTCCTTCATCACATCGCCCAGATTACCCGTCAGATTCAACGCTCCCTTGCCCGGAGTGAGTACCGACTCGATGTAGAGGATGTCACCACCTACGGCGGTCCACGCCAAACCTGTAACAACGCCTATCATGCCCGCAATCTCATACTCGTCGTTGCGGAACTTGGGCTTGCCAAGGATGGTTTCAACATCCTCCTTGGTGAGCGAAGCGTTATATTTATCCTCAAAAGCGATGTGCTTGGCACGCGCACGCGCCAACTTGGCAATCTGCTTGTCGAGTGAACGTACGCCCGACTCGCGGGTGTAGTCAGAGATAATCTTCTCCAGCATCTCGGCCGATAGCTGCAACTCGCTCTCCTGCACTCCGTGCGCCTCGCACTGCTTGCGCAGCAGATGCTTCTCGGCAATCTGAATCTTATCCTCGAGGATATAGCCGGGGATATTAATCATCTCCATACGGTCACGCAGCGCAGGGTTTATGGCTCCGATGTCGTTTGCCGTAGCAATGAACAACACCTTCGATAGGTCGTACTCGGTGTCGAGATAGTTGTCGTGGAATGTGGTATTCTGCTCGGGGTCAAGCACCTCAAGCAGAGCTGACGATGGGTCGCCGTGGTTGCTCACGGTAATCTTATCAACCTCATCGAGGATGATTACGGGGTTAGACGAGCCACAACGCTTGATGGTCTGGATGATTCTGCCAGGCATGGCTCCTATGTATGTGCGGCGGTGACCACGAATCTCGCTCTCATCGTGCAGGCCACCCAATGATATACGACCAAACTTGCGACCCAAAGCCGTAGCGACCGAGCGACCGAGCGAGGTCTTACCCACTCCCGGAGGGCCATACAAGCACAGGATTGGAGATTTCAAATCACCCTTGAGCTTGATTACTGCCAAATGCTCCAGAATACGCTCCTTGACCTCCTCCAAGCCGAAGTGGTCATCATCGAGCTGCTTGCGGGCACACTCCAAATCAAGGTTGTCGGTTGTAACATCGTTCCATGGGAGTTCCAGCATGAGTTGCAGGTAGGTCATCTGCACCGAATACTCCGCCACGGCGGGATTCAGGCGCTCAACCTTGGCAAGCTCCTTTTCGAAGAGTTCGCCAACCTCCTTTGGCCAGTTTTTCTTGCTCGCCGTCTCACGCATCTGGTCTATCTCGGCATCGGTGGTATCGCCCAACTCGTCCTGTATGGTACGCATCTGCTGCTGGAGATAGTAGTCACGCTGCTGCTTGTCTATCTCACGCTTAACCTTCTCCTGAATCTCGTTCTTAAGCTCGGCCATCTGCTGCTCACGCACCAGAATCTCAAGCAGTTTGCGCGAACGCGCCAACAAGCCCGGAGCCTCGAGCAGAGCCTGACGGTCATCGTCAGAGAAATCCATATTCGAACACACGAAGTTGATAAGTCCGCGTGGAGAATCCAAATTCTTCAATGCAAAGACCGCCTCCTTGGGCATCACGGGCGAGATGTTGATGATGTTGAGCGACACCTCGCGCACAGAATCCACCAAGGCCTGAAACTCAACATTCGACTCATCGGGCTGCGAGTCGCGAATGGTGCGCACCGTAGCCTTCAGATATGGTTCAGACTGCAAATACTCACACACCTCAATCTTCTCCAGGCCACTGAGGATGACCGTGAGATTGCCGTTGGGCATCTCCAAAATCTTGATGATGCGGGCTGCCGTACCCACTTTATACATGTCGTTGGGCGAAGGAACCTCAACCTCGCTTTCACGCTGAAGCACAGCACCCAACAAGCCCTTATTAGCATTCACATCACGAACAAGCTTGATACTCTTCTCACGTCCAACAGTGATAGGAGTAATAGCTCCGGGAAACAACACAGAACTGCGCAACGAAAGGATTGGCAAAGATTCGGGGATAGATACATCCTCAACGATATCGTCGCCCCCCGTGATGATGGGGACCACATGATGCTTGCCATCCAGGAGTTCTGGAAGCACTTCCAAATCTGTCAAATCAATATTTTTTTTCTTACTCATAGTTTTTATTTCATTTAGCGTAGTGTCATCCGCAAACCCGACAATCGGCCGTGTTCACATAGCGACACACTTCCTCATCTGCAAAAATAGTAATTTTTAATCAAAATTTCATAACATTTTCTAAAGATTGTTAATAACTCTTACTGAAAAACGAGTTTTGCACCATTCTTGTTCAAACTTAAGCAAATTAATTTGCTCGAAATATTCGCTAAATGCAACTATTTTCAAGTCATAATATTTCGAAATAAAAGACACTCAACCAAGTGCTTACAAAACAATACGCTCGAATTATTATGCTCTTTTGCTGCATAATAACCCACAAGAGCAAACGATTATTAAAAAATATTAATTACTTTTGTCGAGCAAATTTCACTAACGTAAAAGAGTATGCAACAAATAGAGATGTGGTCATTAATTCCCTTTGTTCTAATGCTGCTCAGCATTGCCATAATGCCTCTTGTGGCAGAGAGATGGTGGGATAAAAACATAAACAAATTAGTAGTTGCAGTAATACTGTCAATACCCGCATCGTGGTATCTAATAACAAACAATTTAAGTGAGAATCTAAAACACCAGATACTGTTTGATTACATACCTTTCATAGTACTTCTCGGAGCCCTGTTTGTTGTGACGGGAGGCATACTCATCAGAGGTAACATTCAGGCGCGCCCACGCAACAACACCATGCTGCTTGCGGCGGGATATATATTGGCATCGTTCATTGGAACAACGGGAGCTGCCATGTTGCTTATACATGTGTTGTTGCAGGTAAATCATTATCGCCAGCACAAGACTCACACCATACTCTTCTTCATTGCTCTGGTAGCCAACTGCGGCGGTATCCTCTCGCCTCTTGGCGACCCACCGCTATTCCTTTTGTACCTACGCGGAGCACATTTCACATGGTTCCTCAAGCTTCTGCCCGAATGGTTTTTTGTAGGTGCCATACTGCTTACAATCTACTTTTTCACCGACCGCAGATACTACTACGAGGAGGAGAAGATTGAGATGATTATGGCCGACTTCAGAGAGCGCAAGATAATGACAATCAGCGGCAAAATAAACATTATATACTTGATAGGCATAATCCTATCTGTCTTATACCTGAATAGTTCATACATTCCTCAAATGGACGAGCACGATGCCCCTATATACATAAAATTCTTGCGAGAAATAGTACTCATCGGTATATCGATACTTTCACTTATCACTACCCGCAAGAGCATTCGCCAGGAGAATCATTTTTCGTGGAGTCCAATACTCGAAGTTGCATATATATTCATCGGAATTTTCATCACCATGACACCTGCGCTGATGTTCCTTAGCGCCAACGCTCAAAAGTTAGGTATAACCGAGTCGTGGCAATTCTTCTATGCTTCGGGATTCCTTTCGGCATTCCTCGACAACTCGCCCACAGCGGTAGCATTCCACACCGTGGCACAAAATCTGCCCTCTGAGGTTGGGGTTATGGTAGCCGGCGTGCAAGAGTTTTTGCTCAAAGCCATAGCAATGGGTTCGGTATTCTTTGGTGCTATGACATACATTGGCAATGGCCCAAACTTTATGGTTAAGGCCATAGCCGAACAGGAGGGTGTGAAGATGCCAAGTTTTTTCGGTTATATGTGGAAGTTTTCAATAAAAATTCTACTGCCGATTTACATCGTCACGCAAATCATATTCCTGCGTTAAATATCACGCAATGAAGTCCCGACAAAAAGTCGGGATTTTTTTCACCCATAAGTTATGTTGTAACTATTTATTTTGTATCTTTGCAAAATCGCGCAAGCGCACGCACGTGGCAACACACCTCAAGCGCAAGTGCAACAACTACAGTCAAACAACAATAAAAAGATATAGACTTATGGTAGCAGACAAGTACACGCCACAAGAGATTGAATCGAAGTGGTATGAGTATTGGATTGAGAACAAACACTTTCACTCGGAGCCAGACGGCCGCGAACCCTACACAATAGTTATTCCACCACCCAACGTGACCGGCATGTTGCACATGGGACACATGCTCAACAACACCCTGCAGGATGTGTTGATGCGTCGCGCACGCCAGGAGGGTAAAAATGCGTGCTGGGTGCCAGGTACCGACCACGCCTCAATAGCAACCGAGGCAAAGGTTGTGGCAAAGCTCAAGGCTGAGGGTATCGACAAGGCCGACCTGACGCGCGAGGAGTTCCTCGCCCACGCCTGGGAGTGGAAGGAGAAGCACGGCGGCATCATCCTCCAGCAGTTGCGCAAGCTGGGTGCTTCGTGCGACTGGGACAGAACTTGCTTTACTATGGATGAGGCTCGCACCGAGAGCGTAATCCGTACATTTGTCGATTTATACAACAAGGGCAAGATTTACCGTGGTGTAAGAATGGTGAACTGGGACCCCGCAGCAAAGACTGCCCTCTCGGACGAGGAGGTGATTTACAAGGAGTCGCAGGGCAAGCTCTACTACTTGCGCTACAAACTGGAGGGCAGCGAGCGTTACCTGGTGGTGGCGACAACACGTCCCGAGACAATCCTGGGTGATACGGCAGTCTGCCTGAACCCCAACGACGAGCGTTATGCCGATATTCCCGATGGTGCGAAGGTTATCGTTCCGCTGGTAGGTCGTGCAATTCCTATCATCCGCGATGAGTATGTCGATATAGAGTTCGGTACGGGAGCCCTGAAGGTGACCCCTGCACACGATGTGAACGACTACATGCTGGGTGAGAAGTACAACCTGCCTTCAATCGACATCTTCAACGACGACGGCACAATCAACGACAAGGTGGGCATGTATGTGGGCGTGGACCGCTTTGAGTGCCGCAAGCAGATTGAGGTTGAGTTGCAGGAGGCGGGCCTGATGGAGAAGGTCGAGGCATACACCAACAACGTGGGTTACTCCGAGCGTACGGGCGTAGCCATCGAGCCAAAGCTCTCGATGCAGTGGTTCCTCTCGATGAAGGAGATTGCCGAGCCTGCAACAAAGGCCGTTATGGAGGATGTCATCAAGTTTGTTCCCGCGAAGTACAAGAACACCTACCGCCACTGGATGGAGAACATCAAGGATTGGTGTATATCACGCCAGCTGTGGTGGGGTCAGCGCATACCTGCTTACTATCTGCCCGAGGGCGGCTATGTGATAGCAGCCACTGCCGAGGAGGCTCTGGAGCTGGCACGCCAGAAGAGCGGCAACCCCAATCTTCAGCCCAGCGACCTGCGTCAAGACGAGGATGTGCTTGACACATGGTTCAGCTCATGGTTGTGGCCCATGTCGGTATTTGACGGCATCCGCAACCCCGACAACGAGGATATCAAGTACTACTACCCTACCAACGACCTTATCACAGGTCCCGACATCATCTTCTTCTGGGTGGCACGTATGATTATGGCCGGTTATGAGTACCGTGGCGAGAAACCATTTGGTAACGTATATTTCACAGGTATCGTGCGCGACAAGCTGGGTCGCAAGATGTCGAAGCAGCTCGGCAACTCGCCCGACCCGCTCGACCTGATTGCCAAGTATGGTGCTGACGGTATGCGTGTGGCAATGATGCTCTCGTCATCGGCCGGCAACGACGTGATGTTTGACGAGGCTCTCTGCGAGCAGGGACGTAACTTCGGCAACAAGATTTGGAACGCCTACCGCCTGATTTCAATGTGGCAGGTGGATGATAATATCGAGCAGAGCGAGAACAACAAGATTTCGGTCGAGTGGTTCAAGCACACTCTGTCGAAGGCTATCAGCGAGATAAACTCAATGTTTGCATCATACCGCATCTCGGAGGCGTTCATGCGCATCTACAAGCTCTTCTGGGACGACTTCAGCGGTTGGTATCTGGAGATGGTGAAGCCTGCATACCAGCAGCCTATCGACAAGGCTACAATGGATGCCACACGTAACTATTTCGACCTGCTGATGCGCCTTGTCCACCCATTCATGCCATTCGTTACGGAGGAGATTTGGCAGGACATCGCACCTCGCAAGGAGGGTGAGACCATCATGTTTGCACCTATGCCAAAGGCCGAGGAGGTGGATGAGCAGATGCTCGCCCGCTTCGCGCTGGTCATGGAGGCTATCACGGGGGTGCGTAACGTACGCAAGCAGAAGAACATCCCACAGAAGCAGGCCCTGAAGCTGAACGTCATCATCGACGAGAACTATCCTCAGGAGATGGCTGCCGTGATTATGAAGATGTGTAATATCGAGCAGATTGAGGCCATCACCGAGAAGGACCCTACGGCCGATTCGTTCATCGTAAAGACCACACAGTACTTCATCCCTATGGGCGACAAGATTGACAAGGAGGCCGAGATGAAGAAGTTGCAGGAGGAGCTCTCATACCTGGAGGGATTCCTTGCAAGCGTGATGAAGAAGCTCTCGAATGAGCGTTTCGTAAGCTCTGCACCCGAGAAGGTGGTTGCCAACGAGTATGCCAAGCGTTCTGACGCCGAGGCGAAGATTGCAGCCATCAAGGAGCGCATGGAGGCGTTGAAATAGTAGAATTTGAGCGATAAAGAATGGCGCAGATAACCATATACACCGACGGCTCGGCCCTGGGTAATCCGGGGCGGGGCGGCTACGGCATTGTACTCATGTCGGGGCCTTACCGCAAGGAGCTGTCGGCGGGTTTTCGACTTACGACCAACAACCGCATGGAGTTGATGGCTGTGTGCGTTGCGCGGGAGGCTCTCAAGCACGAGGGCGAGGATGTGACCATATACTCCGACTCGAAATATGTGGTGGAGGCGGTCAATCAGCGCTGGGTGTTCGGCTGGGAGAAGAAGGGTTTTACGGGTAAGAAAAATCCCGACCTATGGATGCGGTTCCTGAGGATATACCGCCGCCACAGAGTGCGCTTTGTGTGGGTGAAGGGTCACGCCTCAACCGTTGAGAACAATCGTTGCGATGAGCTGGCGGTAGCCGCCGCAGGAGGTGGCATGCTGCTGGAAGATAGCGGATACCAACCCGAATAGCCATGGATATTGAGAGCCTGCGACTATACTGCCTTCAGAAGAGTGCCACGACCGAGGAGTTTCCCTTTGACGATGTGACACTTGTCTTTAAGGTTGCGGGCAAGATGTTTGCCTGCCTGCCGCTTGAGAAGCCCGATATGCTGATTCTGAAGTGTGATGCCGACTATGCCATAGAGTTGCGCGATAGTTATCCGGCAATAGAGCCTGCATGGCACTTCAACAAGAAGTATTGGAACCAGCTAATGATTTCGGCTCTGGACGATGAGTTGCTACGCAGCCTAATAGACCACTCCTATGACGAGGTGGTGAAGAAACTACCACGAAAACTACGCACAGAATTATACCTTGCATAAGATGAAAGTCACCCTACTCGGAACAGGAACATCGCAGGGCGTACCCACCATTGGTTGCCGTTGCGAGGTGTGCCAGTCGCAGGATTGGCACGATAAGAGGTTGCGCTGCTCGGCCATGGTAGAGTGCTGTGGGGTGCGCATAGTGATAGATGCAGGGCCCGACTTTCGGCAGCAGATGTTACGCACGGGCGTAAGGAGGATTGACGCCATACTACTCACCCACCAGCATAAGGACCACACAGGAGGATTGGACGATGTGAGGGCGTTCAACTTTGTGGATTACCCCACGATTCACCCCATCGACATCTATGCCAATGCAGCTACGGCAGCGAGCGTGAGGAAGGATTTTGACTACGCCTTTGTGGAGAATAAATATATAGGTGCGCCCGAGATGCGACTGCATGAGATTTCTGCCGAGGAGCCATTCAAGGTCAAAGAGGTGGAGATAGTCCCCATTCAGGGCAAGCACTCGGAGCGATTCTCAGTGCTGGGCTTCAGGATAGGCCGCTTCGCCTATCTAACCGACTTCAAGCAGATAGAGCCCACGCAGGTGGAGAAATTGAAGGGTGTGGATACACTGGTGGTGAATGCGCTGCGCTTTGAGCCCCACCACTCGCACTTCAACGTGGCCGAGGCCACAGCCCTTATCGAGCAGGTGAAACCCCGCCAGGCCTACCTGACACACCTCTCGCACGGCATAGGTCTGCACCAGAAAACCGACGCCCTGCTCCCTGATGGAATAAGGCTCGGATATGACATGCTTACTTTTGAAACAGAATAACAACAACGATAGTTATGAGCAAGAAATTGAACGGTAAAACCGTAGTTATTACAGGTGCTTCATCGGGCATTGGCGAGGCTATGGCACGCGAATATGCGGCGATGGGTGCGAAGGTGGTTTTGGGCGCGCGCCAGGCCGACAAGTTAGAGGCCCTCACAGCCCAGATTAAGGCAAACGGCGGCGAGGCTGCATGGTGTGCAACCGACGTAACGAAGGTGGAGGATTGCCAGAGGCTGATACAGACCGCCGTGGATACATTTGGAGGCATTGACGTGCTGATTTGCAACGCGGGCATATCTATGCGTGCGCTGTTTGATGACCTTGACCTGAGCGTACTGCACCGCCTGATGGATGTGAACTTCTGGGGTACGGTTTACTGCACCAAGTTTGCGTTGCCCTACCTGCAAAAGTCGAAGGGCTCGCTGGTGGGCATTTCGTCGGTAGCGGGCATTCACGGCCTGCCTGGCAGAACAGGTTACTCGGCATCGAAGTTCGCCATGACGGGTTTTCTGGAGACTGTGCGCATCGAGAACCTCAAGAAGGGTCTGCACGTGATGGTGGCATGCCCCGGATTCACAGCTTCAAACGTGCGTTTCTCGGCTCTCACGGCCGATGGCTCGCAGCAGGGCTCAACACCTCGCAAGGAGGAGAAGATGATGACTCCCGAGCAGGTTGCCCACATCGTGGCACGTGGCATAGCACGCCGCAAGAGGTTGTGCCTGATGGAGGCCGAGGGTCGCGCCACACACTTTGTGAAGAAGTTTGCACCAGGCCTGGTGGACAAACTATTCTACTGGGTGATGTCGAAAGAGCCCGACTCACCTTTCAAGTAAATCACCTTTCAAGTAATAAGAGAAGAGGTTGCCCAACAGTTTTGAAGGGCAACCTCTCTTTCTTGAAGTTTGCAGGCAACTTATTTTGTTGCTTACATCCAGACCTAATCCACCTTCCTCAGGACTATGGCCGTGCGGGAGGTGTTGTAAATCTTCAGGCGTGGGTAGAGCTTGCCATCATCACCCTCGACATTGAATGTAAAGTGTTCATCCCCCTGCTTCTGGCGCGCCAATCCGCCGAAACGCTCCTCATCGGACGACAGCACGACCTCGTACTTACCCGCCTCATGCACGGGCAGCTCATAGTCGGGAATGGCTGCTGTCGGGTGCCAATTGAAAACGAAGATAAGGTCGCGGTGAGAATACGCCATGGTCTTGTTGTCCTCGTCCATAAGCAGGTTGTAGGGGTAGCCATCGGAGAGAATCTTATACTCCTTAACAAGCTGAATCATGGCCTCGTCAAAGTCGGCAAGGAAGGCATAGCGCAGGAAACCATTATCGCGCAGCGACCACTGACGGCGTGCATAGCCGTATGACCAGCCGTTGCCCTCACGCGGGAAGTCAATCCACTCGGGATGACCGAACTCATTACCCATGAAGTTAAGGTAGGCATCGCCTCCCGTAGTGATGGTGAGCAGGCGTATCATCTTATGCAGAGCCATGCCTCTATCCACCACCATGCTCTCGCAAGCACGGTCCATGGAGTCATACATGAGCTTATCCAGCAGGCGGAAGGCAATGGTCTTGTCGCCCACCAGCGCCTGGTCGTGCGACTCGGCATAGGCCACGGTCTTAATGCCGGGCAGGCGGTTGGTCATGATGTTCCACATCTCCCATATATTCCACTCCTCGTCGGGAGTATCCTTCAGCATCTTAATCCAGAAGTCGGGGATAGCCATACCCAGGCGGTAGTCAAAACCGACGCCTCCATCCTCAATCTTACAGCACATACCTGGCATACCACTCACATCCTCGGCAATGGTCACCGCCGTAGGGCGGAAGTCGTGAATGAGGCGGTTGGCGAGGGTGAGGTAGGTCACAGCATCCAAATCAACACCCTCATCAAAGAACTTCTCGCGGCTGTCGAAGTCGGTGTAGCCACGATGATAGTAGAGCATTGACGTAACGCCATCGAAGCGGAAACCATCGAAGTGATACTCATCGAGCCAATACTTCACATTAGAGAGTAGGAAATGCTCCACGCCGCCCTTGCCGTAGTCAAAGACCATAGAGTCCCAATACTGCTGATAACCAGCCTCGCCCGGCTTGGAGTAGTGATGTCCCGAGCCGTCGAGGTCGAGGATGCCCTCATTCATATTCTTAACGTAGTGAGCATGCACCAAGTCCATAATGACGGCAATACCCATCTTGTGTGCCGTGTCAATCAACGCCTTAAGCTCCTCGGGTGTACCGCAGCGTGACGTGGGGGCAAAGAAGTTGGCCACATGATAGCCAAACGAGCCATAGTAGGGATGCTCGGCGATGGCCATAAGTTGCACGGCATTATATCCCGCCTGCTTGATGCGGGGCAGCACCTTCTTGGTAAATTCCTTGTAAGTACCCACCTTGGGCTCCTCCTGCGACATGCCTACATGGGCCTCGTAGATAAGCAAATCGCCCACCTGCGAGATGTCGAACTTCCTGTTCTTCCACTTATACGGCTTCTCGGGATTCCAGAACTGCGCCGTGTAGTTTTTGGTCTGCTCGTCCTGCACCACACGTGTAGCGTAGGCGGGAATGCGGTCATGCCAGCCATTCTTGCCGTGAACATGGAGCTTGTAGAGCGAGCCGTGCTGCAACAGATGGCCATACATGGCATTGGGCAGGAAGATGCTCCACACGCCATCGGAATTCCTGTCCAGACGCAGCTGCGTGCGCTGCCACGAGTTGAAGTCTCCAAAGATAAAAACATCGTAAGCCTCGGGCAACCACTCCCTGAACCACCAGCCATCAAGCACCGCATCCCACTGCCAGCCGTAGTAGCGGTAGCCGTTGGCATAATCCACAATCGAGCCCGCCTGCTGCTCTATGGCTTCAATGCGTGCCATGTAGCGGCTGTGTCGCTGCTGCACCTTGTCTGCCACGGGATGTAACCACTCGTCACGCTCAACCATTGGCAACATATTCTGTACGCTCTTCATAATTCGAGGTTTTTAATCTATTTATACACAAATATACAAAATATTTCGTTATATTTGTCGGGAATTATGAAACATTATAATATTAACTATTAAATAACTAAAACTATGTTCAAAGGACAACCAAAAGGTTTGTATGCCTTAGCCCTTGCCAACACAGGTGAGCGTTTCGGTTACTACACCATGCTTGCGGCATTCGTATTGTTCATGCAAGACAACTTCGGTATGAATGGTGATGCTGCGGGAAGTTACTACAGCACATTTTTGGCATTCGTTTATTTCTTGCCTCTATTAGGCGGTATCTTAGCCGATAAGTTTGGTTATGGCAAGATGGTAACAACAGGTATCATTGTAATGTTCTTAGGTTACTTGTTGCTCTCAGCGCCATTGGGAGATGGCAGCACTGCATTGTGGGCTGTAGTTGGAGCGTTGGGTCTCATTTCATTGGGTACAGGTCTGTTCAAGGGTAACTTGCAGGTGATGGTAGGAAATCTCTACGACGACCCAAAGTATGCCGACAAGCGTGATGCTGCATTCTCGCTATTCTACATGGCCATCAACATCGGTGCATTGTTTGCACCTACGGCTGCCATCGAAAGCATGAAGTATGGCCAAGAGGCTTTAGGCTGGACAAAAGCTGAGTCTTATCACTTGGCTTTTGGCGTAGCGTGTGTTTCGCTGATTATTTCAATGTTGATTTATTTTGCA
>JAFOHD010000058.1 GCA_017421945.1 Alistipes sp.
ATTATCTCAACAGTATGTCTGAAACAGCATTCTATTCTTGATTTGTTTGCAGGCTGTATATTATTTGTAATACTTTATTGGATAATCTACCATAATAAGATATTTAAAAATTATGATGGCTCAATTGAATACATTTGTGAATTAAAAGATGACTACCTAATATTTAAACAGTTTGTATAGAAAAAGATTGACCTGACAACACCCGACAAGCTGGAGGCTTTGGCGCAGGAGTGGCAGAGCCGTCTGCCCGAGGCTGTCATTGTGCCCGTATCGGCAAAGGAGAAGATTGGCATGGGTGGCGTGCTGGATGCCATTCTGGAGCGTCTGCCCGAGGGTGAGCCATTCTACGACAAAGACACCCTCACCGATAAGACCTTGCGTTTCTTCGCATCGGAGATTATCCGCGAAAAAATACTGCTTAACTACGACAAGGAGATACCCTACTGCTGCGAGATTGAGATTGACACCTACAAGGAGGAGCCAACCATCGACCGCATATCTGCCACAATCTATGTTGCACGCACATCGCAGAAGGGCATAGTCATAGGCCACAAGGGCGAGCGACTGAAGCGTGTGGGTCAGCAGGCACGCGAGGATATGGAACGATTCCTGCAAAAGAAGGTCTTTTTGCAGCTCTTTGTGAAGGTGCAGGAAGATTGGCGTAACAACGAGCGCCAGCTGCGCCGATTCGGTTACGAGCAGCAATAAATCAATGCGGTTTATCGTTTGAGCTAAAGCAATACTTCAAACCAACAGGCATCTTATGCGAGGGAAAATATTAAAGAGCATAATCACCCTTATCATCATACTCAGTGCATGGTGCGCCAGCACGCAGTACAACAAGACTTACTTCTACAACATGGGACGTAAGTTGATGACTAACGATGATTATCAGGAGGCTATTCGCGTCTTGAACGTGTTGCTGCGCTTTGATGCAAACGCCTATGAAGGTTACTTCCTGCGAGGTATTGCCAAGTATAACATGGATGACCTGCTGGGTGCAGACACCGATTTCTCACTCGCCATTGAGAAGAATCCCGTATTCACCAATGCCTATACTTATCGTGCCATAACACGTTCACGTCTTGGCAATTACGACGACGCACTTAATGATTTCCATGAGGCCATAGAGTTGCGTCCCGACCTGCCAGGCCCCTATTACAGCCGAGGTGTCACCCGTCTGTTGAACAAACAATTCAAGGAGGCTATATCGGATTTCGATATGTTCATCCGCTACGAAAAGAAAGTGGCAGACGCCTACATCAACCGAGGTGTCAGTCACCTCTACCTCAAGGACACCGCACGTGCATATGAGGACTTTGCAACGGCCATACGCACCAATCGCGAGGACCCCAATGGTTACAATCGCCGTGGCATGCTTCTAATGCAGCAACGCCGATTCAAGGAGGCCGAGGAGGATTTGGATATCGCCATCAGCTATGATTCATCGTTTGTGCTGTCGTTCTTCAACCGCGCACTACTCTACTCCGACACCAAACGTCCAATGCTGGCATTGAGTGACTTCGACCATGTCATCAAGCTGGACTCAACAAACTCACTCACCTACTTCAATCGTGCCATAGTACGCTCACAGATAGGTGATTACAACCGCGCGCTGGAGGATTACAACCGTGTGGTACGCTACTCGCCAAACAACGTGCTGGTATATTACAACCGTGCTATGCTACATGCCCAAATTGGCGATTTGGAGAAAGCCATATCGGATTACTCGCACGCCATAAAGCTATATCCCGACTTTGCCAATGCCTACCTAAATCGCAGTCAGCTGCGTTTGATTATGGGTGACACAAAGGGAGCCCGCCACGACCGCCAGACTGCCGAGCGCAAGATTGCCGAATATAAGTCACGCCTGAGCGACAGCACATATTCAATATATGCCGACACTACGCAGAAGTTTGACAAACTGCTCGCCTTTGATGCCAAGGAGAAAGGTGCCGATTTCAACAATATTGTAAACCGAGGAACCACCAAGAATACAAACATCAGGTTATTGTCACTCTTCAAGTTCACGATGATGGATGCCGACTCGGCAATGATTGCACGTGACGAATTGTACCATTCGCAGCGCATGGTGGACTTCAAGCGAAAGATTAACCAGCCTCATCTAATCATTTCAAATAGAGAGAGTAACATCGCAGCCGATTCGCTCATAATGTTCGATAGGCAGGTTACCGAGCAGCTGCATCGTGATGACGCGAATTGGATTTTATACTTCCAGCGAGGTGTCACACAGTCGCTCATCAAGCAGTACACCAATGCGGTGAACACGCTCTCGCAGGCCATATCGCTGAATCCTACAAATCCGTTCCTCTACATCAATCGCTCGACCACGCGTGCCGAAATGATTGACTTTATATCGTCAATCGATAATTCATATCAGCGTATAACCATCGACACCGACCCTGCAAACCGATTGCAGAACAGGAGTTCGAGAACTTATAACTATGACGACGCAATAGAGGATATCAACAAGGCCATAAAGCTATATCCCGACTTTGCATACAGCTATTACAACCGCGCCAACCTCTACGCCATATCGAATATGCTGCCCGAGGCCTATGAGGACTACACCAAGGCTATTGAACTCAACCCTCAGTTTGGCGAGGCGTACTTCAACCGAGGCCTGGTGCAGATTTACATGAAGGACACACGCAAGGGTTACCTCGACCTCTCGAAGGCGGGCGAGTTGGGCATAATGAGTGCCTATGAGGCGTTGCGCAACTACACAGACGATTAAATTACAAACAAAAACTTAAATAAATTATGACACAGACAAAACGACTGAACGATTCAGCAGCAGCTCGCTGGCTGGCTCTCATCATCGTATCGTTCACGATGATGTGCGGTTATTTCATCACCGACGTGATGGCTCCGCTGGAGGATTTATTGACCAAGACACCCGCCGAGGGTGGTTTGGGATGGACAAGTGATGACTATGGATTTTTCTCGGGAGCCTATGGCTACATCAACGTATTCCTTTTGATGCTCTTCTTCGGAGGTATCATCCTTGATAAGTGCGGCGTGCGCTTCACAGGTGTGATGAGTTGCGGACTGATGCTTGCGGGTACACTCATCAAGTGGTATGCCCTCGATGCTGATTTCGGCACAGCTCAATTCTTCGGCTATCCCGTGCAGGTTATTATCGCAGCACTCGGATTTGCAATCTTTGGTATGGGTGCCGAGATTACGGGTATCACCGTCACAAAGGTTATTGCCAAGTGGTTTACAGGCTATGAGCTCGCCTTTGCTATGGGATTGCAGGTGGCTATGGCACGTATTGGTACTGCCGCAGCATTGGCTTGCAGCCTTCCATTTGCAAATGCCATGGGCGACGTTGCCGCTCCCGTATTGCTGGGAGCAGCGCTGCTCTGCATAGGCTTTGTGGCATATCTGGTTTATGGCGTGATGGATAAGAAGTTGGACGCATCGGTTGCAGCCACCGAGCAGGTTTCCGACGAGGAGGGCTTCCGCTTTAGCGACCTGAAGGTAATCTTCACAAACGCAGGCTTCTGGCTTATAGCTATCCTTTGCGTGTTGTTCTACTCGGGCGTATTCCCATTCCTGAAGTTTGCTACCAAGCTGATGATTTACAAGTATGACGTTGAGCCCGAGCTGGCAGGCCTCATCCCTGCGATGTTGCCATTCGGCACAATCCTGCTCACTCCTTTGTTTGGCTCAATATACGACCGCATGGGCAAGGGTGCTACGCTGATGATTATCGGCTCGGCTATGCTTACGCTGGTACACGTATTGTTCGCATTGCCCATACTCAAGGTATGGTGGTTTGCAATTCTTGTCATGGTGGTGCTGGGTATTGCGTTCTCACTGGTGCCATCTGCCATGTGGCCATCAGTGCCAAAGATTATCCCAATGAAGCAGCTGGGCTCGGCTTATGCCATCATCTTCTACATCCAAAACATTGGTTTGTCGATGGTGCCTGTGATGATTGGTAAGGTTATCCAGAACTACGCCACCATCGAGACCGCCGAGGGTGTGACATACGACTACACCATTCCAATGTCAATCTTCGCAGCGTTTGGCGTTATTTCAATCATCATCTCGTTTATCCTGAAGCGCGTGGATGCGAAGAAGGGTTACGGCCTGGAGCAGCCAAACATCAAGAAATAACAAACACAACACAATATGCAAAAAGGACTGCCGAAGCAGTCCTTTTTTTGTTTGGAAATCATCAGGCTCTCCTATACACTTCCAGCAATTTGTCACACATCGTAGCCCACGAGAAGCGTTTGCGCTCTTCGGCGAAGTTTGCCTTCAGGCGGTTGAGTTCACCCTCGGCATAGAGTCGCTGAAGGCCCTCGACAATACCCTCAACCGATGGCTCACACACAACACCTACCCTGCCATCGGGCACAATCTCGGGCAGGCCGCCCACGCCGGTCACAAGCATAGGCACCGAGAAGTTGTAGGCAATCTGCGTCACGCCGCTCTGCGTGGCGGTGCGATACGGCAACAAAAGCGAATCCACCGCCGAGAAATAATATCGCACATCGTCATCGGCAACAAAACCCTCGTGCATAACCACACTATCTTTTAGGCCAAGCTCCTCGATGAGAGCATAAGTCTTTTCGCGCGAGGCGTAGAACTCGCCCGCAACGAGTAGTTTTCGCCCTTCAGGCCGCCACTCGGCCCACGCCCGAAGCAGGAGGTCAAGGCCTTTATAATCGCGTATCAGGCCAAAGAAAAGCGAATATTTCGTTTCTGCATCAAGTCCCAGCTTTGCACATGCCTCACCACACGCCACCACCACACCAAAATTTTCAAACATGGGATGTGGCGAAAAGATAGCAGGCACAGAGGTGTAGGCCCGAAGTTCACCACCCACCTGCTCGGACATATAGACAAAACCATCCACGGCACCCAGATAGTAGTGGTTGCAGGGCTTGTCTATGATGTGATGTTCGTGCGGCTCGACATTATCCACCTGACAGATGAACTTCGTGACGCCGTTGCTACGCGCAATGCGTGCCACAGTACCGAAACATGGGGCCATGAACGGAGTCCAATACTTCATCAATACCATGTCGGGCTGCTCGCGCTTAAGGCGCAATCCCAAACGCACCCAATTGATGGGATTCACCGTGTTCATCACACGCTCGATACGCAAATCTTCGGGGGCAGGAGTGGTAACAAATTGGCTCTTGCCAGGGAACAGCAACGAGGGGTATTGTACCGTAAAGGTATATATAACCACTTCATGACCACGACTCTGATACTCACGCGCCATGGTCTCCATGATGCTTGCCAGGCCTCCACGATAAGGGTGGGCAGGGCCGAGGATTACAATCTTCATAGCCTACTTCATAATCTTGCGTTTATTGAGTTCCGACTGATACAAACGTGCATTCTTCATGTGGTCGGAGTATGTTCGGGCAAAGTTGTGATATCCGTCAAAAGTGTGGCGGGCACAGAAGTAGAGGTACTCATGCTTCTCGAAGTTAAGTACCGCCTCGATAGCCTCCACACTCGGCATACATATTGGCGAGGGTGGCAATCCCTTGTTGATATATGTATTATATGGCGAGGGATATTTCAGGTAGCTCTTCAATATACGGCGCAGGCCAAACTGCTGCATGGCATACTTAATCGTGGGGTCAGCCTGCAATGGCATACCCTTACGCAGACGGTTGATATACACACCCGCCACACGAGGCATCTCGTCCACCTTGCGGGTTTCCTCATAAACAATGGATGCAAGCGTAGCCACCTCTACCCTATTAAGGCCCGAACGCTTACGCTTTGCGTCACGCTCGGCATTCCAGAAACGTTTGTACTCCTTGTACATCCTATCGACAAACTCCTCGGGCGTCACAGTCCAGTAGAACTCATAGGTGTTTGGCAGAAATATGGAGAACATAGTCAAGGGCGAATCAAAACCAAGTCTTTTCGCAAGGGCCTTATCGGTGAGTACGCCAACAAGTTCTACCGAATCGGCCTCAAGCTGCTTGGCAAGTTTACCGGCGAGCTGCTGCGGAATCTTCACGTTGTTCATGGTCACATTGACAGGTGTCTGCAATCCGAGCTTGAGCATGCGCACAACCTCAATCACATTCATGCCATCCTGCAACACATAGTGTCCCACCTTATAATTCTGCTTAAGGGCAAGACGCTCGGCATAGATATCAAATGCTATGTGATGCTTAATGGCTGGCTTCAACGAGTCGAGCAACTCCTCGTAAGATGTATTGCGCGATACGTAGAGTTCCTTAGACTCCACAACAGCATTACCCTTGAATGAAATAACGCCCCACACTGCCACGGCGGCACCCAGCACAACGCCAACAACAAAGCTCCATATAATAAATCGTTTCATAGCACAACATTGTTTTACTAACCTACAAATATAACATCTCTATGCAAATAAAGCAATATGCCCAACTGCTTTTTTATTGCTAACCTAAGTTTAACGATGTTAAAAAGCGGCGTTTTTAAGTTTTTTTTGTAAAATATGAATAATTTTGAATTTCGAATTTTGAATTTCGAATTTCTTGACTTACCTTTGCACCTGGGTAAGTCTTATACGACCAGCTCCTTCAGAATCCCCCAGGTGTGGAAGCAAGCAAGGGTATGAGGTTGTAGCGGTGCGATATAAGTAGCTTACCCTTTTTTATTTTCCTGCGTCCAAGAAAGAATTATAAATCGCAAGTCGTTTGGTCAATTTCCCTTTGCTCCTCAACAAAAAAACGCTTCACACCCAATTCTGTCAATAATCAAGTTGCAAAAAAATGCAACAAAACTCTTTGATAGTACGATTATTTTATATATCTTTGATATAGGATAATTGAAACAACCTATTAAATTTACAACTATGATTGGCAAGGTAAAGTGGTTTGACAGCAAGAAAGGATATGGATTTATACTCACCGAGGAGGGTCGTGAAGTATTTGTTCATTACACAGGAATTATTGCCGAAGGATTCAAAGCCCTCACCGAGGGACAAGCGGTAGAGTTTGAAATTGGCAATAACGAAAAGGGTGTTCAGGCCATTAACGTAACCGTAATACCAAAGAGCGTATAACTTTTTCTCATAACCAACTTTTTTTCGAGAGGAGCACCATTCCCAATATTCTGGTGCTTCTATTTTTTTTGCCATACATACAAAAAAGAGGTGTGTAATCCGCCAAGACTACACACCCCATCTAAAAAAACATCTCCTATTTCAACATTTCCTCCAATTCAAATGTAAACATATGATTATAACCAGATGTTTGATTTACATATACTCCGACAACTTCGCCCACAGGCGACAACACCACCTTTGTAGGATAAGGATTACCAGCATGCTTGGCAAAAAGTGCGTCCCACTTCAACCCTTTCTGCCTGAGTTCCTTTTGCCACAGCGCAGGGTCGTTTGCACGACAATTCACTATCACAGTAACAAACTTATCACCATACTTTTCATTAAGTTCCATAATATTAGTAAGACCCTTCATCCAGCCACCTTGGTGTGTTCCCCAGAAATAGAGTACCACATGCTTGCCGGCTACAGCAGCGAGTGAAACATCTTCACCCCCAAGCACCTTCATGGTTAAGCCGTCATCCTCAAGGCGATACTGCTCCTTTGCTTTCTCGATAGTAACAGCACGCTCCATATGCAACTTCACAGGAGCAAACTCACCCTCAAATATCTGATCATCGACCACATTAGCATACTCGGCCATATCCTTCAAATAGACCAAGAAAAATGCCGATGCCTTGCGCGCAGGATAACTCTCAATAAAATTGGAATGGGTTGTAGAAAGCAACTCCTTAAGTTCCAACTTCTTGACATCTTTCTCACGAGGTCCCATCTTGCCCTCATACGTGCCCCACAACAAATCCTCATACTCACATTGGTATTTGCGGAACTCGCTCTTTACGGATGATATATCCATATTGACCTGATTACCCTCCTTTACCGTTGTTGAGATGTAGCCATTTGCCGAAACCGCATTGATGCGTAGAGGCTGGTCGGGATATAGAATGTTTTGTATCTCACCAGAGGGGCGCAACCAACGGCGGCCATGCTCTTGATGGCGATAATCCATAGAGTATATACAAAAGAATATTGGCTCGGCAGAGACATCTATGTCAAGTTTCAGCTTGCCATTCTTAAGTACCAAAGTATCAATCTCCTCCATGCCCGGATTTAAGAGAAAGTCACTCAATGGAGTAGTCGTAAGAAAGACCGTATCATTAGTCAGTCCATCATAATCCACCACAAGATTGTGTTTGGTGGAGCAGGCTGCAAACATAGCAGCCACAGCGATTAATGTAAATAACTTTCTCATAGGCTCTCAATATTAATTAACGATAAACAAATATAATAATATTTTATCTAACTAACAAGCCTATTAAGCAATTTCAGAATATCAAATGTGATTATTTTTGAAATTTCATCGTAAAATTACGCAACCAACGCATCACAGGTCCGCTCACCATCTGGCAAATGGGGATAAAGAGGCGAAACCACCAATCGGGGACCTTGCATCGCTGACCTCGGAACATGCCGTTAAGGGCACGGCGAGCGCAGCTCTCGGGTGTCATCAGGATACCCGTCTTAACACCAAAACGCTGCAACTTGGGACTCAGACCATACAAATCGGTAGCAATACCCGCAGGACATACGGCAGTGACGGTAACACCCTTCGCCTCAACCTCCTTGGAGAAGGCCACCGAGAAACTCTTAAGGTAGGCCTTGCTGGCACTATACAACGACAAACCCGGGTATGGCATCCAGATGGAATATGACGACATGTTGAGTATGCGGCCACCACCGCGTGCAATCATATCGGCAGCGTAGAGGCGACACATGATGGTTGCTGTCAAATCGTGCAGGAAAATCACACGTTCAATGCGCTCAATGGGAGTTGATAGGATGTCACAGAAGGAGAATATGCCAGCATTGTTAATCAATACGTCAATCTTAACGCCCTCGGCCTCGGTGTAGGCAAACATCTCCTCGGCAGCATGCTGCGTAGCCATATCCTTGACCAGATAGCGTACCCACACCCCGGGATTCACAGCTGCAACCTCCTCGGCAGCAGCCACAAGTTCACGCTCACCCGATGCCACCATCAGCACATTGTATCCAAGCCCAGCCAAACGCAGAGCATAACAACGCCCAATGCCCTTTGACGCACCCGTCACAAGGGCGGTCTTTGAACCAGCCTCAACCTCTCCCCTGCGCATAGCTATAAATTAAGTTCCTTGCGCACAACCCGTGGCAGGTTTTCGCAATGATGACAACACTTCATGTCAACCGAGTACATTCGGGCAATGCAGTAATCCTTATGGTCGCAACCCGAGCGGGTAGAGATATCACCCTCAAGCATCTTATTCACAAAAGCTGGGTCGTTAATCAACGCACGCGCCATCTGCACCATCTCAAAGCCCTCGTCAAGCACTCGCTCAATGCCCTCGCGCGACACCAAACCGCCCACATACACCAGCGGGCCCTTCAACTCCTTGCGGAACTTTCTGGCATTCTCCAAGAAGAAGCACTCCTCGAAATCATACTGCTTAATCATCCACTGACCAAACAACGACACAACAATCTTTTGCAGCCACTCGTTCCAGCCCATATAGTAGCCCATGGTCTTTGTGGGAATTCGGCCTCGCATAACCGCCATAGGAGCGCGCGAAACAAATCCCGATGAGAGGACTATGCCATGCACACCAAACGACTCAATCTGCTTGGCAATCTCGATTGATTCGGGTATCTGTATGCCACTCTTGAAACCATCCTCCATATTATGCTTCACAAGCACTGCCATATTGTGGCGTGCCGCCTGCTCCATGACCTCCTCCAGACACATATTCATAAAACGCATACGGTTTTGAAGCGAGCCACCAAACTCGTCACGACGACGGTTGGTCCAGGGTGAGAGGAACTGCGAGATAAGGTAGCCGTGGCCTGCGTGTACCTCCACAGAATCAAAACCCGCATTGTGTGCCGTAACTACGGCCTGACCGAAATCCTTGGCAAAGGCCTTCAACTCGGAGGGTTTTAACCTGCGGTGGAATGTTGGCGAGTAGAGGTTAAATCCATTTGATGCCGACACGGGGAAACATCCAGCCGTGGACCAATGTGTCATGTTGCCGCAATGGCCTATCTGTATGCCTACGGCAGCACCCTCGCGATGCACGGCGTCGGTGATATCGCGCAGCTGGGGGATAATCTCGTCACGCAACCACAACTGCGAATTGAACGAAATACCGCTACGGTTAATAGATGCGTAGGCCAACGTAGTCATTCCAATACCTCCGCGGGCTACACTCACATGATAATCCTTAAGAGCCTGGGTGGGCGAAAAATCCTTGCCCATAGACTCAAACGCAGCCGAACGGATGGTACGGTTGCGAAGGGTTACGGGGCCTAACTTATAGGGGGTAAAAAGAACTGAATCCTTGATATCTTTCTTCATGACTTGAGTTTTAGTAGATAAATGGAATTATGCGCTTGCGCTTTAGCGATGTAAACTCTTCGCCAAACTCCTTTTCATAACGTTTATATAACGACGCCGAGCGAGGTGCCAGATTGGCAAACGTCCACAGCACAAAGACAGCACCCGCCCATGACCACGATGCTATGGCAAAGCCTGTCCACTCCAACAACTCGCCGAAGTAGTTTGCCGAGGAAACATACTTAAACATTCCGCCCATGGGTATATAGTGGCGTTTGTCACCGGGTTTGCGCAAATTGCGTATGATATGGTCAGAGTGTAGGTTCACAGCCATGCCGGCAAAGAAAACGACTGCTCCAATCCATATATATGGTTTTGCAAACCAATCGGCATAATAATCCGCAGGCGCAAGATAGAATATCCAGCCACCCTGCATCAAGGCATTCAGCGAATTGAACACCATGCCCATGACAACAATCCCCAACGGCATCTTCGACTCACCACGCATCAGCAGCGGGAAGATAAAAGAACGCTGGAAGTAGTGCAGCTGAAACATGGCAAACAACACCAGCGGAACTGCATCCCACTGACGAGGCGAGACACCCCACAACATGCACATCAGTATAAAGACAGGTGACTCCATCAACACCCAACCCACCTTATTGGGGATAGGCTTGCCGTAGCGACTATCGAACAGATAACCATAACCCGCCTCAAAGAATTGCAACGCCAGAAAAACCAGCAGAGCAGCCACAGCCATGGCAATCAAAAATAGGTTGTATGTTGACAGTATATTTTCCATATTTTCACTATTTGCTTCCGTTATCTTACGCAGAGATACGAAAAAAAATGGTTTATCGTGGAAATTTTCATCAATAAACCATTTTATCAGATATTTCTTCAACTACTTTTTCTTTATCACAAAGCGCATGGGCTTACCTGTACCCTCCACTTCATGCACTTTGTCGGCATAGATAGTAGCCTTGGTATTGATAGGGATTGTGACATTCAACACAATATCACCTCCCTCACGTCGCCACGATGAGCTGACCTTACCACGGACAGTACGAAGTGATGCCTCAGCCCACTCCAAGCCCTCGGGGTAGTGTGGGCGTATGATTACATGACCAAAGCCAGGTGCGCTCTCGTCGTAGTTGATACCCGCAATATCACTCTGCATCCATGCAGCCACATCGCCAAAGAATACATGGTTGGCCGAAGCTGCGCCACCAAAACGCGGGCCGCTGCCAATGCTCCACCTTTCAAGCGGTGAGGTATAGCCACTGGCGAGCCATCCACCAAACGATGGTACTTTAGTTTGAGTTGCAAGCTTGTAGGCCGTATCGACATAACCATACTTCACCAACATACGCAATGCATACTTGCTGCCCACCAGACCAAAGTCGCAGATATAACCGCCAGCAACAACAGCCTCGTTCAAGCGTGCCGCAACCAGCTTCTCCATCTCAGCGGGCACCAGTCCGAGCGCCAGAGGCAATGCCTGAGCCGTAATCTTGGCTATTGAATAAGCACCTGTTTCACGATTGAGATACTTGGCATTGATGTAGTCACGCAGCTGCTCTGCCTTTGCTGCATACTTCGCGCCGTCACGACCGAGCAGTTCGGCAAAGCGTGCCATAAGGGCGTGTTGATAGTAGTAGTAACAAGCCGACACAAAATCCTGCGGTGTAACGGTGCGGTAGTAGCACCAATCACCAATACCGCGCATAAATTCATCAACCACGCCATCCTTGTTCTCGCGCTTCATCTGCATAGCGAGATAACGCTCGGCAGCAGGATAAATCTTCTCAATGGCGGTCAAATCGCCGTAGTAGTTGTAGAGGTAATTGGGTATTATAAACATCGCAGCATCCCACACAGGGCCTGGCCAATCACCATAGCCCCAGCTCGAACTTGGTATGATTCCCGAAATACGTCCATCCTCATGCTGGTTATCAACATAATCGTCAATCCACTTTTCATAGGCCAGCAAACCGTCGAAATTGGTCAATGCAATATCCATGCTGATGTGGGCATCGGCCGTCCAGCCATTCTTCTCGCGGTGAGGGCAGTCGGTAGGTATGCCATAAAAGTTTGCCTGATATGAACGGCGTACAGCACGCCACAGCTTGTTGAGCAGCTCATTCGAGGAGTTGAACTCACCCACACTCTCCATATCGGTCGATAGGAAATGTGCCTCGATTGAGTTCATATCCAACTCAAGCGGACGATCTGAACGTACCTCCACATACTGGAATCCGCAGTAATGGAAACGTGGAGTAAACTCTTCACCCTGCTCATCACCTCGCAGAATGTACACATCACGCTGAAATGCAGCATCCCCCACGGTATGAAAATAGATATTTATATTGCGAACTTCCAACGTGCTGTCCTTCTTGAGCAATTCACCATGCCCCACCTCGACACGAGTACCCGCCTCACCTTTAACCTTAAGAGTGGTAACGCCGGCCATATTTTCGGGGAATACAAACACGTAGTGCTGGTCGGAGAACTTCTTCATGCTCTTTGGAGCAACACTCTCAACCGTGCGTATTGCCGGCATCTTCTGCGCCAAAAGCAACGATGATGGAGCCTCCACCTCAACAGCCGAGGGGTAGGAGCTGTCGTCCATCGTAGGGTCATCCCACAACTCCACCCTCATACGGGCATCAATCACATCGCCTGCATAAATCACATTACAACGCCACTCTCCCTCGGTGGTTCTCCAGCTCTTGTCGGTAGTGACAACGTCCTTTCCACCATCAACATACTCAATATGCAACTCGGCTATCATGCGGGGACGATTACGCCATGCAGCCTTATCAAACTCCCACACCGCCATGCCGGCATACTCGTTATAAAATCCGTTGCCGAGCGTAGCTGTGATAACATTATCGCCCTTACTGAGCAGGGATGTCACATCGTGGGTAAGGTAGAGGTTACGCTTATCATAATGTGTATAACCCGGATTCATCCAATCCTCCGACACTCGTTTACCGTTTATCTTGGCATCGTAATATCCCGCAGCACTGATGTGCAACAGCGCACGTTTTACCTTGCCCTTGACAGGGAATCTCTTACGCAACATTGGCGAAGGGAGATAGTTTTTGTCGTGACCATCGGTAATCCACTTTGCCAGCCATGGCTCCCTGCGCAGGTTGGCAGTTGAAAACCACTCCACACCAGAACGACACACCTCGCCACCAATAGCATTATATATGATGACCTGCCAGCAATAACTTGAATAAGGCTCAAGATTCTCGGTTGAAAGAGAAACTCTCTGGAATGGCGCCGCCTCGCGTTTACTGCTTACGACATAATCTCCCGCCAGCAACGCCTCCTCACTTTGTGCCACACACACCTTGACCGTACGCTGCGTGAAAGTCCTACCCTCCTCGGCTCCATAACTCCACGAGAAACGGGCAACAGGGCCATCTACATTATTGGGAGCAACACTATACTCAACACGCAAATCTTCCACACTCAGTTTCGGATGGTTACCACATCCCACCAAACCAATGGCAAGCAGCGACATCAGATAAGCAACGCCTCTACACATCTTTAGAACAAAGGATTTCTTCATAGCATATAAATTTGTGTGATACATCATTTATTGGAAATATAATGCAAATATAAACATTTTTCACGAAAGCATAACTTTTTCTCCCATTGCAGCATCTACACACAACAGAATCAGCTCTTCTACCAATGCTTTTAATAACGTGTTGATAAATTCCCCTGGCAAAAGGTTTGTAGTTGAAAAAAAATATGTACCTTTGGATGCAAAAAATGTCTTTTGCATAAATTGCTAACTTGATTATAATGAAAAAAGTTGATGTAGTTCTCGGATTACAATGGGGTGACGAGGGTAAAGGTAAGGTGGTAGATGTTCTAACACCCAACTACACCGTAGTAGCCCGTTTCCAGGGTGGACCAAACGCTGGTCACTCTTTGCATTTTGGCGACAAGAGTTTTGTGTTGCGCACCGTTCCATCGGGTATCTTCCGCGATGGTTCAATTAATGTAATCGGTAATGGCGTGGTGGTTGACCCTGTGTCATTGACCGAAGAGCTTAAGAACATTGCTGCGCAGGGCATTCCTGTTAAGGAGAAGCTCCTGATATCGAAAAAGGCCCACATTATCTTGCCCACACACCGCATGTTGGATGCAGCAAGCGAGGCTGCAAAGGGTAAATCGAAGATTGGCTCTACATTGAAGGGTATCGGTCCTACTTACATGGACAAGACCGGCCGCAATGGTTTGCGTTTTGGTGATGTCATCTCGAAGGACTTCATCGAGCGTTATAACAGGCTCAAGTCGAAGCACGTTGAGATGCTCAGCCAATACAAAGGTTTTGAGTATGACGTGACAGAGTATGAGCAGACATGGTTGGAGGGCATTGAGTATCTGCGCGGATTCAAGTTCATCGACTCGGAGCAGGTGGTAAACGACTTTATCAACGACGATGTTGCCATCCTGGCAGAGGGTGCGCAGGGCTCGTTGCTTGACGTTGATTTTGGTACTTACCCATTTGTCACATCGTCTAACACCGTTTGTGCCGGCGTATGCACAGGCTTGGGTGTTGCGCCAACAAAGATTGGTGACGTGTATGGTATCTTCAAGGCATACTGCACACGCGTGGGTAGCGGCCCATTCCCTACTGAACTTTTCGATGAGACCGGCAAAGAGCTTGGTCGCATAGGTCACGAGTTTGGCGCTGTCACAGGTCGCCCACGTCGCTGCGGATGGTTGGACTTGGTAGCATTGAAGTACGCCGTTATGGTGGATGGCGTCACACAGCTCATCATGATGAAGTCTGACGTGATGAACGACTTTGACACCATCAAGGTAGCCACAGGATACAAGATTAACGGCGAGGTTGTAAACCACTTCCCTTACGAGCTTACCGACGACCTGGAGCCTGTATATACCGAGTTCAAGGGCTGGAAGTGCGACATCTGCAAGGTACGCCGCTACGAGGACTTCCCCGCAGAGTTCAAGGAGTATGTCGAGTTCATTGAGAAGGAGACTGGCTGCCCTATCAAGATTATCTCGGTAGGTCCTGACCGCGAGGAGACCATAATCCGCTAACGTCCTATTTATCAAATAAAAGAAAGGCTGCTAACTCGGTTAGCAGCCTTTCTTTTGTTATTGGATGTTATACAATTTACTCCTTGAAGTAACGGTTATACAAGCCCTGGAAACCCGCACCGTGACGTGCCTCATCCTTCGCCATCTCGTGGATAGAGTCGTGGATAGCGTCGTGGTTCTCCTTCTTGGCCATAACTGCCAGGCGGAACTTATCCTCGCAAGCACCCTCCTCGGCATTCATACGCTTGTAGAGGTTAGTCTTTGTATCCCACACAACCTCACCGATAAGCTCTGCGAGCTTTGAAGCATGCTCTGCCTCCTCCCAAGCGTAGCGCTTGAAAGCCTCGGCAACCTCGGGATAACCCTCACGGTCGGCCTGACGGCTCATTGCAAGATACATACCCACCTCGGTACACTCGCCCATGAAGTGCTCCTGCAAACCAGCCCAGAGTTCCTCGCTTGCGCCCTTGCCATCTCCGAGCTTATGCTCTGTTGCGAATGAAAGGCCCTCGCTCTTCTCCTCTACCTCAACGAACTTCTCTGCTGGAACCTTACAAAGTGGGCACTTCTCTGGAGCTGAATCACCCTCATGAATATAACCGCATACTGTCCAACGAAA
>JAFOHD010000059.1 GCA_017421945.1 Alistipes sp.
CTCTGAACCAATCTGGCCACCTGCGCCTACAATAAGAATCTTTTTCATATGAGATATCTTCGATATTTGGTGCAAAGATAATATTATTCTTTTACAACAATACAAAAAATAGTCTTTATATTTTCATTTTTTCAAAAAAATAGCACTTTTTGCTATCATTATCACACAACGCAGAGGCTCTTGTCCGCCACTCTCCCACTGCCCAGCTCTCCTCTTGCGCTCACACAATTATCGGTGGCATTGGGTTCCTTTGACACAAGCAAACAAGAAAAACATTGTTCTATTTTGAAAATAATGTTTTGGGGTTCGCAATATAATTCGTAATTTTGTTGAAGAAACCTAAAAATAAACAGATATGAAAAGAGGAATTTTGATTGTATGTGCAGTCATCATCGCGTTTGCTTATGGCTGCAACACAAAGCCCGCCACTCCCGTTGCGGATGACTATCGCGTATGTGCATTCATATGGCCTTCGTGCCACGACGACTCGTTAGGACGCACCAACTGGGAGCAGGGCATAGGCGAGTGGGAGGTTATCCAGAAAGGTGACCCTCGTTTCCCGGGACACTATCAGCCCAAGCAGCCTCTGTGGGGCTACGAGATGGACAACGACCCTGCGGTTGTTGAGAAATGGATTCAGACGGCATTGGAGTATGGTGTAAATACATTTGTTTACGACTGGTACTGGTTTGACCACTACCCCTATCTTGAGAGTGCGCTGAATGACGGCTTCCTGAAGGCTCCGTCAAACGAGAAGATGGAGTTTTTCATTATGTGGGCAAACCACGATGTCAAGCATAACTATTGGAATTACCACAAATGGCAGGACGATGAGTCAATCCTGTGGCACGGAGCTATTGACCCCAACGACTTCCCCAAGATTGTCGATAGAGTCATAAACCAATACTTCAAGCGTCCCAACTACACAAAGATTGACGGTTGTCCCGTATTTGCAATCTTCAGCACGGATAATTTCATCAAGAGCTTCGGCACGAAGGAGGCTGCCATCGAGGCTATGGAGTATATGCGCGGCGAGGTGCGCAAGGCAGGCTTCCCCGATATGCACTATATGATGATGGACGGCGGAGGCTTCCCATTCAACGAAGGCACAAAGGCAAGTGTTGACAACAGAATGTTCCTCAAGCCCGACAGCTGGGCTCTGTATAATATGGGCGGCTTTGATCCCGACTATATGCGTCACGGCCAGAATGCTATTGACTACCGCAATGGCTGGGACAACTATATGGATATTCCCGTATTCCCCACCGTATCGATCGGTTGGGATGACACTCCCCGATTCCCCGCCAAGGGCGAGAACGATGTGACCCGTTTCAACCACTCACCCGAGGCCTTCAAGAACTTCCTCCTCGAGGCTAAGCGCTATGCAGATGCGCACCCCGAGCAGCCCAAGTTTGTGATGATCAACGCCTGGAACGAGTGGGTTGAGGGCAGTTACCTGTTGCCCGACCGCTACTGGGGCTACGGATGGCTGGAGGCTGTACAGGAGGTTTTCGGCCCCGTAAAAGAGAAATAATACGCTATTTGGAAACAATAACTCAAAGAAAAAAATATGAAATACGCAATTATCTCAACCGAGAAGGGCGATATGAAGGCTGAGCTCTATACCGAGGAGACCCCTATCACCGCCCAGAACTTTATCAAGCTGGCCGAGAGCCGCTTCTACGATGGTCTTACGTTCCACCGTGTTATTCCTGACTTCGTGATTCAGGGCGGTTGCCCCATCGGCAACGGCACGGGCGATCCGGGTTACACCATTCCTTGTGAAACCTCTGCCGAGCGTCAGTACCACGACCGTGGCGTGATGTCGATGGCTCACCGAGGTAAGGACACGGGAGGCTCGCAGTTCTTCATCTGCCACAACCGTCAGAACACACAACACCTGGATCGTGTTCACACATGCTTCGGCAAGGTTGTGGAGGGTCTGGACGTGATTGACGACATCCGTCCCGGCGATCTGATCCTTTCGGTAACAATTACGGAGGAATAAACAATGAAAAGAACCCTACTTACTCTGCTCCTGACACTGATGTCGGGAGCGAGTATTGTTTATGCGCAGAGCGATTCGCTCGCCATTGTAAATGCCGCGTGGCAGGTAACGACCACGGCCGATGGACTGGTGCACAAGCAAGCGCAGATAAAAAACCTCTACGGCAGTGTGCAGTCGATCAACCTCATTGAGATTGCACCCGAGGCAAAGCGCAAGATAGGCATCGCAAGCGACAGAAGTATGAAGCGCACAAGCATTCAGGCTGCAGCGCATGGTGCGATTGCGGCAGTGAATGGCTCATTCTACGATATGAAGGAGGGCAACTCGGTATGTTTCTACAAGATCGACCGCGAGGTTATTGACAACACTTTGGACTCGGAGTTTGAGCGACGCGTCACTGGCGCCATACGCGAGAAGAA
>JAFOHD010000060.1 GCA_017421945.1 Alistipes sp.
AAGCCTCGATGGCCTCGTAGGTGTAGCGCACATTATGGTGATCCTCGTAGCGGTCCTTGATATTTGTCAATATATGGATGGTCTCCTCGGCGTCGGGCGACTCTACCAGCACCTTCTGGAAGCGTCGCTCCAGGGCACCATCCTTCTCGATGGTCTTGCGGTACTCATCAAGCGTGGTGGCACCTATGCACTGTATCTCGCCACGGGCAAGGGCAGGCTTCAGCATGTTGGCGGCATCCATGGAGCCGGCTGCGGAGCCTGCTCCCACGATGGTGTGAATCTCGTCGATGAAGAGGATGATATTGGGGTTCTTCTGTAGCTCATTGAGGATAGAGCGCAGGCGCTCCTCGAACTGTCCGCGATACTTGGTACCAGCCACCACGGAAGCCATGTCGAGCATCACTACACGCTTATCGAAGAGGATGCGCGACACCTTCTTCTGCACGATGCGCAGAGCAAGTCCCTCTACGATGGCCGATTTGCCCACACCAGGCTCGCCTATGAGCACAGGGTTGTTCTTCTTGCGGCGGCTCAGAATCTGGGCGATGCGCTCAATCTCCTTCTCGCGTCCGATGACAGGGTCGAGCTTTCCCTCTGCGGCAGCACGTGTCATGTCGACGCCGAAGTTGTCAATCACCGGAGTATCGCTCGAGGTGCGTGAGGCCTGTTGCGTGGCCGATGCTGCCGATGGCTGTCCAGCCCCGGTTCGATGCTCGGTGGGGAACTCATCGTCCTCGTCGTCCTCATCGTCGATGAAGCTTCCGTTGGGCGTGTCAGACTTGATGGAGAGCAGACTGATAATTTTGTCATAACTGACATCGTTTTGTGTCAAAACGTCAGCTGCCATGTTATGATTGTCTCTGAGGATCGCCAATAGCAGATGCTCGGCGCCCACCTCGGGCTGCTTGAGCATGCGGGCCTCGAGGATGGAGAGACGCATGATCTTGTTGGCAATGCTGTTGAGGTCGGGCATCTGTGCATGGTCGTTGAAGGTATTGCTGCGTTCGATATCGTTCTCGAGCTGTCGCTTCACATACAGCAGATCGGTGTGGAGCTTCACCAAGAGGTCCACGGCCAAGTTGTTGCCGTCCCTGAAGATGGCCAGCAGCAGATGTTCGGCACCGATGTAGTCGCAATGCAGGCGGTTAGCCTCCTCACGGCTATAGGTGAGTATGTCTGATAATTTCTGTGAATATTGTCCGTTCATATTCTGTCTCGTTATTTTTTTTCCGATACAAAGATAACACGCAAAATGGTGTTCCCCCATATCTTTTATAAATTATTATTCACAAATAACATGCCACAACTTGTATGTATGACAAATTAACCGCCGTTTTGTTCTGTGCAAAGTCGGGTGTTTTGAGTGTAAACATGCCGAAAAAGAGACCTTATAGGGCCAAAAAAGCATTATTTTTTGAAAAAATGTAAAATAATGAGGAAAGTTTAGGTTTTATCTAAATAAAAATTGCTACTTTTGGGTCACCTTACATTTATATCATATAAGCTATGGGATATATTAGATTCGACAAGACGTTAATGACGAACTTGGAAGAATCACTCCCTCGCGAGATATTGCGTACCAACCGGTCGGGAGCATACCACTGCTCTACTATCGTGGATTGCAATACTAGAAAGTACCATGGACTACTCGTTATCCCCATTCCCGAAATGGACGATGAGAATCACGTGCTGCTTTCAAGCCTCGACGAGACAGTGATTCAGCATGGCGCCGAGTTTAATCTTGGCGTACACAAGTATTCGGGTGCAAACTTCAGCCCCCAAGGCCACAAGTACATCCGAGAGTTTCAATGGGAGCGCGTACCGACCACTATCTACCGCGTGGGTGGCGTAATCCTCAAGAAGGAGAAGGCTTTCGTGCATCACGAGAACCGCATCCTCATCCGTTACACATTGCTTGAAGCCCATTCGGCCACCACACTGCGCTTGCGCCCCTTCCTGGCCTTCCGCAGCGTACGTCAGTTTACACACGAGAACTGGCAGGTCAACAAGGAGTATCAGGTGGTGGACAACGGTATCAAGACATGTATGTATCCGGGCTATCCCGAACTCTATATGCAGACCAACAAGAAGGGCGAGTTTGTATACAACCCCGACTGGTATCGTGGCATGGAGTATCCCAAGGAGCAGGAGCGTGGCTACCACTTCAACGAAGACCTCTATGTGCCAGGTTACTTCGAGGTGCCCATCAAGAAGGGCGAGACCATCGTCTTCTCTGCCGGTGTGTCAGAAGCCTCTTCACGCAAGCTCAAGCAGATGTTCGAGCATGAGTACGAAATCCGTCCTCCACGCGACACCTTCAAGAATAGCTTGCTCATTGCCGGTCACCAGTTCCATAACCTTCAGGGCGACCGCCACTACATCCTTGCTGGCTATCCTTGGTTCAAGTGCCGCGCACGCGACATGTTTATCTCGCTCC
>JAFOHD010000009.1 GCA_017421945.1 Alistipes sp.
GCGCACATCAGATGGGTCGTAGTCCTTCTTCAAGAACTCCTTGACAACCTTCGCCACAGAAGCACGGAATGCCGCCTGATGTGTACCTCCCTGAGGAGTGTACTGACCATTGACAAACGAATAATAACTCTCGCCATATCCCGAGCCATGGGTGATGACCACATCGATATCCTTGCCCGAGAGGTAGATTGGCGGATACAAAGGCTCCTCCGAAAGATTGTCATTAACCAAATCCAAAAGACCATTCTTCGAAACAAACTCCTGTCCATTGAGGATAATCTTCAGACCGAGGTTGAGGTACGTGTAGTTACGCACCATCTGCTCAACATAGTCCATATTGTAGCTGTACTCGCCAAAAATCTCCTCATCGACACGAAACTGAATCATGGTACCCGTACGCTCATTAACGCCGCTCTCCCACCTGTCGGTGAGTTCCAGTCCCTTGGCAAAGGTAACCGTATGAGCCTCGCCATCGCGCACCGAGCGAGCCGTAAACTCGCTCGAAAGCATATTCACAGCCTTCACACCCACACCATTCAGACCAACGGTCTTCTGGAATGCGTCACCCTCGTACTTACCTCCCGTGTTCATCTGGCTCACAGCCGCCGCCAGCGACTTAAGGGGAATACCGCGGCCGTAGTCACGCACCGTAACCACATTATCCTCGATGGTAATCTCAATCTTGTCGCCCGCACCCATGATAAACTCGTCGATGGAGTTATCCACGGTCTCCTTAATCAAGACATAGATTCCATCATCGGCCTGCGAGCCATCGCCCAACTTACCGATGTACATACCCGGACGCAGGCGCAGATGCTCGCGTGGGGAGAGGGTTTTTATGGCGTCATCATCGTACGCCACTGTTTGATTTATATTTTTTTCGTTTGCCATATTCTAATCAACACTTTGCGCTGCAAAGCAAAACATCTTAACTGTCAATTTCCGACACTCTGCAAGTTATTTCTTCTCGGTCTCAACCTCGGCGCGTAACTTCTTAAGCTCCTCAACCATCGTATCGTGCACCTGCTGCATAAGGGCCTTGGTTTCGGTTGCAGCCACCACATCGGCCTTCACCGCAGGCAGCACACGTATAGCAACACGGTTGCGCCAATTGACCTTCCAGCCATTGAAAAGTTCGTTGGTACCCGTCATCACGATTGGCAGAATATCAACTCCCGCCTCGGCTGCCAGATTGAAAGCACCCGCCTTGAAGCGGTTCATCTCGCCCGTCTTTGAGCGCGTGCCCTCGGGGAAAATAGCAACGCTCACGCCGCGTCCAAGCCACAACTTACCCTCACGCAACACCTTCTCCATGGCCTTGGCAGCATTACCGCGCTCGATGGGAATATCTCCATGAATGAGCAACAGCTGACCCATGAACGGCACACGAAAGACCTCACGCTTCGACACCCAGCGGAAGTTGAGCGGAATCTTATATGCAGCAAATATATCGCAACCCGAGTTGTGATTCATGACCATCACATAGGGCTTACCCTGCTCGATATTCTCCACGCCATCAATGGTGCGGCGGATAAATGGAGGCACGCCATAGAGGATGCCACAAATCCAACGCGAACACTCATGTACCCAGCGGCGGCTCTTGTCAAAGGGGTAAGTGACTATCAAAACAATGACCGACAGGATAAACAAAACTGTCACCTGCAACAGCGTAAACAAATAGTATAAAATTGAAAACATAACAGTTTTTGATTATTAAAAGCTATTAAAATAGGTATTCATCTTGCAAATTTACTCATTTTTAATCTGCCACCCAAAATTTTCAATGCATTTTTTTGACTATTTTCACACTCTCGGCACATCAAATTTATCAAAACAACAAATCATGCCCTTCGATTTGATATTATCAATTCAAATTCCTATCTTTGTTGTGATACAAAGCTTAATACCAAGCCTTTGACAAAAGCTGAAACTTAAAACTTTTTACGATGTCAATATTTTCAATTTTCACGGGAGGAAAATCCCCCAAATACCCCACCGACACCGTTCTGGATAGAGAGGGTAACAAACTAACATTCACATTCTTCAAGCACGCCAGCTTATCAATTAGCATAGGTGAGCGACACATCTACAATGACCCCGTTTCGGAGTATGCCGAGTATGCCCTCCTACCCAAGGCTGATGCGGTGCTGATTACCCACTCCCACTACGACCATTTCGATCGTGCCGCAGTGGATGACATCACAACACGCCACAGCACTATCATCTGCGACAAGACCACGGCCGAGGCTCTGGATGGCGAGGCGGTGGTGATGACTCCCGGCATCAAAACCAAGCTCGAGGGCAACATAGAGATTGAGGCGGTGGCAGCCTACAACACCACCGAGGGACATACCGACTTTCACCCCAAGGAGCGTGAGGATTGCGGCTACATAATCACACTCGACAGCGGCACACGCATCTACATTGCAGGCGACACCGAACTCACGCCCGAGATGATGGCCTTGACCGATATAGACATTGCTTTCCTGCCCGTAAATCAGCCCTACACGATGACCGTAGAGCAAGCCATTGAGGCCGTGAAGGCCATACGCCCAAAGATTTTCTACCCCTACCACTACGGCGAGGTGGAGGAAAAGACCGACATAGAGCGTCTAAAACGCGAACTTGAGGGCATCACCGACATAAGGGTTTTTCCGATGGAGTAGGCAGAGGGAACTTGTTCACTATGCCGAGCAGGAGCAGTGAAAAGCCACCCTTGCGGTGGATTAAAATTCAATAAATAATGTCATTCCACATTTTTACACGCAGCAAGTGTTGCAACAGTGATTAGTGTATAGGCAAAAATGATTGGAATCTACCTTTGTTTTAGGTCGGTCGCAAGAGTATCTATTTAACAAGCGGTAGATTCCCATCGTCGCTTGCGCTCCGGGGAATGACTTAATAACATAGCTATATATCCTAAAAATATAGCGTATGCAGGAACTACACAGTTCACTACATACGCCATAGCTATCTTTGCTGACAAATGCGAGCGTGATACTTCATTTACCCTTTTCGTTCTTCAACATGCTCTGTGGTATATCCGCAGTACTTGCATTGCTCAATAACCTTTATGTTATTGTAATGAACTTGGTATCGGTTACCCTGATTATCTTTTTCTATTTTTGTTTTTGAGCGTCCGAGATATTGTTCATCAATAATGTGCATTGCCCAAAGTTTACCACATTTTTTGCAACGACCAGAAAAAATCCATTTTAATATCATTATTGGAACTCCGACAATTATAGCAAGAAGAATCAAAAACGAACTACCATCGTCATTTGAAGAAGAAGATTTTGAAGGTTCGCTGTCGTCTATCGAAGGAGGTGTCGCAACCTCAGTTGGAGTTATCTTAGGCTGTTCTTTTCGTGTAGATACTTCCTCTACCTCGCGTTCAACATTATCGGATACATCTGAATAAGTCACACCAAAAACCATATCATCGGTTAATGTAGGCGTCTCTTGCACAACCGCTTCACTTGCCTCCGCTTGTTTTGCATCCTCCTTTTTCTTCAATTTCTTTTCTTGCTGCTCTGCTTTTCTTGACAATCTTTCACTTTTGCGCTTCTCTCGATTTGCTTTTTTGTCGTTGGCTGATGTTTGAGCATATGAACTTACTCCACATAACAAGCACAGCAAAGTCACAATAATTAAAAATCTCCTCATAGTAATAAATTATTGTTGCCACCCACCCCAAATGACAATAAACAGAAAAAGAAAGTGTGAGGCAGATTTCCGTTTATCTGAAAAGAGGCTCTGGAATGCCCAACTGAAAATAAACGATACAAACCCCACACTTGGATAGTATGGGATAGATACGCCAAAGCGTATAGCCACACAACTATACAAGAAATGAGTGTCGTCGTTATCCTTTCAGTCGTGAAATTTTCCAGATTTCTTTTCAAGGATAAAAGCGAAAACACTTTCATCAAACATGTCTGCCGAAGGCATAATACCCACGACACCACAAAACTAATGAAATTTTTTACAATTTACAACATTTAATTAGATAATAAAAAATATTTCAAAATTCGCTATCGCCACACCCTATCACAAACCAAGAGGTTGCCCAGCCATTACGGTTGGACAACCTCTCTTTTTACATTAAATATTTCCACTCTACTTCTTCTTAGGAGCAACCTGAGCCTTAATCTTAATCTTCGCAAAGGCCTTAACGAGTGTAGCATCATCGCTCTTCGCAGCGTCGTAAGTGACGGTAACGGTCTTTGTTGGTACATCAACCTTCACATCCTTCACGCCCTTAACGAAGGGGATTGAGTTTGTCACCTTCTTGGCGCAACCCTCACAGTCGATGTCGGTTACAAATACTGTGGTCTTGACATCACCACCCTTCTTCTGTGCCATGGCATCAGCCACGCCGAAACTCAACACTGCCAACAGGCAGAACATGATAATCTTTTTCATAGTTGTATAAGTTTTAAGTGTTTTCGTTTAATATAAGTTGTATCGCAGGCCGATATAGAACTTACGTCCCATCAAAGGTCCCCACACGCTCGACGAGTTAAAGGCGGGCGAGAATGGGTCGGCAGCATTCCGGATTGGGTCATCCTGCATGTAGTCGAGAATATTCTCACAGCCGACATACACCTCCACATCGCGTATCTTGTGGCTCACCTGCGCATAGAACATGGGGTAAGCAGGCGAAAGCACGCTCTGCTCGAGGTTGCCGTCAAGCGATGGACGGCGCATAGGGCCGTTATACTGTGCAGTAACGTCAAATACCCAACGGCGGAAAGGCGTTGCATATTGTACGTTGAGCAGAGTTTTATAGCGACTTGTGAGTGGTCGCTCGACAAGGTGGCTCACACCCTCACGCATAAGGCTCACCTTGGCATTGGTGTAGCGGTAGGTTGCGAACAAATCAAGGCCCTTGACCGGTGTCCACTGGAAATCAACCTGATAGGTATCCGAGAACGAGCGGCCATCGGTGTTATATACCTGAATCTGGTCGTTGAGGTCACCACCAAACTCCTGGTCGGCAAGTACGGTGTTGAAGAGCTGCGTGCGGAAGTAATCGAAACTGATGGTTGCATCGGCATAGCCTCCGAGCTTAAGGTACTGCGTAAGGCTACCACCCGCCGTGAGAGCCTGCTCGATATCATCATTAAGGTCGGTGACCATAATCTTGCGACCTGTGGCGAGCATCCAGATATTGTCGGTATAGACACTTGCACGGCGATAACCCAAGCCGGCAGAGAGGCGCAACACGGTTGAAGGGGTTATGTTCCAGCGCATGTGTGAGCGAGGGGTGAGTGCAAAATACTCATTGGGGTCGTAGCCGTAAGTAGGCACGCCTTCAATCTGCTCGGCACTGTTGCGTGCGCCCATCCAGTCACCACGCACACCCAGCACCAACGAGAATTTCTCGGGTACGTTGTAGGTGTACTCGGCATAGACGCCTGGCTCGATGTAACGCATGCGGTTGGTTGTAAGGCTGCGCCACGAGCTCTTCGTGCCATCGGCCTGGGGCAGGCGTACATCGTTGAGGATATGCTCGTTGCTGTTGGTAATCGAAGCCGAAGCACCGAATATCATCGACGAGCGAGCCGAGAAATAGTGGGCATACATGAAGTTGAGCCACCATGCGTGGTCGTGACCGTTGTAGTTGTTCAGACCAAAGTAGGCATCCTCACTAAAGTAGTTGTAGTCGGCCACGAAAGCCACATTTGAGCGCAGCTCCTCACCTGCAGCCTCATCATAGACCGAAGCACCCACAGGCATACCGAATTTTATGTAGCCGTTCACGCCCCTGTTGTCCATGTGTGAGCCATATACCGAGAGCGACTGCTGCATCTGCTCATACAGCGACTTCTTGTAGGCCTTCTCGCCACTGAGGCGGTTTTCATCGACATACTTCCATCCCCAGCGCAGCTGCTCGCCACCCTTGCCCTGATAGAGCCACTTGTTGGCGATGTTTATCTGGCGAGTCTCGGGCAGGTCGCGGAAACCATCCTTGTTCATATCGTGCGACTGTGTATCCATAGAACCGTGGGCAAGGATTACAGTCGAAAGACGCTTGTCGGCGGTGAGTGGAATGGCCGACGAGAGGTTAATCTCGGGGCGAAGCTCGCTGTCGAAGTAGAGGTTCAGGAACAGACGCTCCTCATCGGTGGGCTTGCGGTGTTCCATGTTAATCTGACCTGTGATGGCCTCGTGACCGGCTGTTACAGAGGCAACTCCCTTCGACACCTGAATAGAGTTGAGCCACATGCCTGGCGTATAGTTCAAACCATAGGGGGCACTCAGGCCTCGCATTATGGGACGGTTTTCGTCAAGAATCTGGGTGTAGGTACCCGTAAGACCGAGCATCTTGATTTGGCGTGCGCCCGATATTGCATCGCTGTAACCCACCGTAACCGAAGCCGAGTTCTCGAAGCTCTCGGCAAGCGAGCAGCAGGCCATCTTGCAAAGACCGGCAAACGAAATGGTCTCGCCCTTCAGGATGCCGTCATGCTTGATGTAGTTGCCAAGCGTACCCTCAACCACAACCTCGTCAATCTGTGTGTCGCTAACGAGTTTGAAGTCGATTCTGGTAACTCCCTCGCTGACGGTGATGGTGTCACTCTTGTAACCCACATAGGCTGCCACCAGCTTGTCATATCCCTTCACTCGGTGCAACTCATAGGAGCCATCCACTTCGGTTCCGATACCCACATTTGTACCCAACCAATAGACCGAAGCACCAATCAATGGCTCATCACTTGAGGCATCGCGTACCACGCCCTCGATGTTTTGTGCGGCAAGGCTCATGCTCATGAGCGACATCAGGCCGCATAGTAATATTGTTTTGATTTTCATTGTTTCAAGTTTGTTAATATAATTAGACACTCTTATGCTAAAAGCGTAAAAACGTAATTATACCAACTGGGGAGGTGCGCGCAGTGCGTAGTTACCCACACAACCCTCCTTGGGCGCAGGCAGGCAATATTCGCTGTAATCGTAAGATATGAATTTAACCGCAGGCTCGAGCCTAAGCTCGGCATTGGTAAAGACTGCAAGCAGAATCGTCTGGCGCGCAGAACCTTCATCCAGACGTGGATAAGTGTAGAGCGTAACCTCGGTGGAGTGGTCATGATGACACGAGCACGCCTCACACACAACCTCCTCGCCACACTCCTGCACATGGTGAGTGCAACTCTGCGACGAGCATTTGTGAACATGATGCAGCGAGGTATGCACATCGGCATGATGATGATTGCGACACTCGCACGTCAATGCCGCCACATCGCCACCCAACAAAGCAGCAACGTAGAGCACAAGCATCGTCAATGCCGAAAGATATCTGAACATTCGTCTAAACATATCGTGCCTCAATCGGGCTACACCCCTTAATTACAATATTCGGTGCAAATATACGAAAAATTTTATCATTTCACCCACTTTTTTTCTAATTTTGCACTCAATGAGAGTTAATATGGAAAATATCGAGGAGCGACTGCTCGACACTCTGAAGGAGTATTGGGGCTACGACAGTTTCCGCCCGGGACAGGAGGCTATCATACGCTCTATTCTTCGGGGTGAAGACACGCTTGCGCTGATGCCTACGGGTGGAGGTAAATCACTCACATACCAAGTGCCCACAATGGCAATGGAAGGGCTGTGTATAGTCGTTACTCCTCTGATAGCCCTAATGAAGGACCAGGTCGATAGGCTCAAGCGGCAGCAGATACCCGCCGTTGCCATTCACTCGGGACTCTCGCTTCGACAAATCGACATTGCACTGGACAACTGCGTATATGGCGACGTGAAGTTCCTCTACATAGCTCCCGAACGTCTTGCTACGGAGGCTTTCCGACTACGTGTGCAGCGCATGAATGTGACGCTGCTGGCTGTGGATGAGGCGCACTGCATATCGCAGTGGGGTTACGATTTCCGCCCCTCCTATCTGCGTATTGGTGAGATTCGCGCCATGCTCCCCAAAGCTACGGTATTGGCTCTGACAGCCTCGGCAACAGACCTGGTGGCGGAGGATATTATGCGCCACCTGAAGTTTGAACGGCAAAACATCATACGCAGCAGTTTCGCCCGCCCAAACATATCGTTTGCAGTGCGGCACACCGACGACAAACAAGAGCAGCTTCTGCGCATACTCAACGGAGTAGATGGCTCGGGCATAGTTTACATGCGCTCGCGCGAGGGATGCGAACAACTGGCCGAGATGCTGCACAGCAACGGCATATCGGCATCGTACTACCACGCCGGACTACCACACACCGAACGCAACCTAAGGCAGGAGGAGTGGTCGCAAGGCCGAGTGCGTATAATGGTGGCCACCAATGCTTTCGGAATGGGTATCGACAAGGCCGATGTGAGGAGTGTTGTGCACTACACCATGTGCGACTCGCTGGAGAGTTACTACCAGGAGGCAGGGCGTGCCGGTCGTGATGGCAAGCGCAGCTACGCCGTGTTGCTTGTGGCATCGGACGACAACAGCAGGATAGTGCGTCGCTTTGAGCAGGAGTTTCCCCCTTTGGATACCATAAAATCGGTCTATGAGAAGGTGTGCGACTTTGTGCAGGTAGCCGTGGGCGACGGATTGTATGCCTCGATGATATTCAACATACACGAGTTTTGCCGCCGCGAGAGGCTCTACATTGGCACCGTAAGACAGGTCTTGGAGCTGCTTGAGTTGAACAACTACCTCACCCTGACCGAGGAGATGGAGAATCCGGCACGTGTAATGTTCTCGGTGAGCCGCGACGACCTCTACCGAATACGTATCGACCGTCAAGACCTGGACCACATAATTCGCACAATACTAAGGCTTTACAACGGAATATTCACCGAGTTTAGAGCTATCGACGAGCATGAGATTGCCGTCATGAGTGGCTACACCACAGAGCGTGTGAAGGAGCTGCTGAAGCTGATGTGGCAAATGAGGATAATACGTTACGTACCGGCCAACTCTTCGCCCTTGCTCTTTTTCAACGAGGAGCGACTGCCGACAAAAGACCTCTACATAGCTCCTGAAACATATCTGCAACGCAAGCGTTTGATAAGTGAGCGATTCGAGAAGATGACGGGCTACGCCTCGCAGCAGACAACATGTCGTAGCGTGTTTATGCAGCAATATTTTGGCGACAAGGAGGCTGTGCCATGTGGCGTGTGCGACATCTGTCTGGAGCATAAACGGCGCAACAAAGAGTCAAAGAACGCCCTTACAGAGAACATTCTACACCTGCTGCGTTCCAAGCCCATGACCTCACGCGAGGTGTGTCGTGAAATAAAACGCGACCCACACACCATTGCCCAGGCGATTGAGGAATTGCAAGAAAATGGGAAAATTTCGGCGTCAATAAGTGGGAAACTAATAATTAATGAGTAACTTTGTCGGCTGAATAAAATTTACACCGACAAAGCGAATGACTTTTCAACCCACCATAACAAACGAGCTAACAGCCGAGCTTCACTCGGCTCAGTTTGGCGGCGAGATAATTGTGGTGGACAAGGAGTCTCAGATTGAGGGTGTGTGTCGTGATTTGGCGGCGCAGAAAATCATAGGTTTCGACACCGAGACAAGGCCTTCATTCAAGGCAGGAGTGACTAACAAAGTGGCACTGTTGCAACTATCCACATCAGAGAGGTGTTACTTGATACGTTTGTGTCGCATGAAGTTCCACTCTGCGCTACTGAAAATCCTGAGTAACCCCAACATCCGCAAAATTGGAGCCGACGTGGCGGGAGACATACGCTCACTGCATGAGTTGCGTTTCTTCAAGGAGCGAGGTTTCATCGACCTGCAACAGATTGTCCCCTATTGGGGTATAGAGGAGAAGAGCCTGCGCAAGATGTCGGCAATAGTTCTGGGTGAGCGCGTGTCCAAAGCCCAGCGCTTGAGTAATTGGGCAGCCAACGTACTCACTCCGCAGCAGCAGATGTATGCCGCAACCGACGCGTGGGTATGCATAAAGATATATGAGCAGCTGCTCGCCACCCCACCCCTGCAACCTCTCCCCAGCCTTGAGTTTACGCCCCCACAGCCATCTGCAAAGGCGGCAAGAAGCAAGCGGGTAGCAGCCCAGGCGAAGCAGTCGAGGATAATGATAGAGGTTAAGCCGGCACGGGATACCGCACCAAAACCTTCCGACAAGGAATCTCGAGAGGCTGTGAAGCCGGCAAAACGATATTTCAAACTTAGAAAAAAGTCAAACAGCACAAAGCATAACTCCAATAAAGATGAGTAAGATGAGGACACAGTTATTTCTTCGCCGTGGCAAGGAAGAGTCGCTGCTGCGCAAGCACCCCTGGATATTCTCGGGTGCCATCGAGAGTGTTAAAGGCGAGGGCGAGCTCACCGAGGGTGAGATAGTTGATGTATTCACCAAGAGCCGCGAATTTATTGCCCGTGGTCACTACCAGATAGGCTCGATAGCGGTTCGAGTGCTGACGTTTGACCAGGCCGAAGAGATTGACCAGGAGTGGTGGAACAAGCGTATAGCCGTAGCCTACGACGTGCGTCGCACACTTGGGCTCACACAGAACGAAGCGACAAACTGCTACCGCCTCATACATGGCGAGGGTGACTCATTGCCAGGCTTGGTGGTTGATATTTATGACACGGTGGCGGTTGTGCAGTGCCACTCGGTGGGTATGTACCTCTCACGCATGGCCATTGCCGAGGCTCTGCGCACGGCCTATGGCGAGAAGCTGACAGCAATCTACGACAAGAGTTCGCAGACCGTACCCTTCAAGGCAGGATTGAATGCTGTGGATGGATACATATGGGGCAAGAGCGACCATAAGTCACACGTGGTGAAGGAAAACGGCGAGAAGTTCCTTGTGAATTGGGAGGAGGGTCAGAAGACAGGTTTCTTCCTCGACCAGCGACAGAATCGTGAGCTGGTGAAACACTACGCCAAGGGGCGCACCGTGCTCAACACGTTCTGTTATACGGGTGGCTTCTCGGTCTATGCCGCTTCGGGAGGTGCTGTGGAGGTTTGCTCGGTGGATGCCTCGGAGCGAGCTGTGAAGCTCGCTGACGAGAACATGCGCCTGAACTTCGGCGATGGGGTGAAACATAGTGCCGTAGCTGCCGATGCTGTGGAGTACATCAAGCAGATTGGCGACAAATATGACCTGATAATTTTGGACCCACCCGCCTTTGCCAAGCATCACAAGGTGTTGGGCAATGCCATGCAGGGTTACAAGAGGATAAATGCACGCGCTCTGTCGCAGATTAAGAGCGGAGGCATACTATTCACCTTCTCGTGCTCGCAGGCCGTATCGAAGGAGTTGTTCCGCACCACGGTATTCTCTGCCGCAGCCATCGCAGGCCGTAAAGTACGCATACTGCACCAGCTCACGCAGCCTGCCGACCACCCCATCAACATCTACCACCCCGAGGGTGAGTATCTGAAGGGCCTGGTGCTGTATGTAGAGTAACGCGGTTTGAGTAGCGAGGATGGAATAAATCGCCAGCCACTAAATAAAAGGAGGTGACTAAAACGTTAATTAGCCACCTCCTTTTTATTTATTCTCTTTTCCTTCCTCATCACACTACTCTTTCACCTGGTCATCTATTGCAGGCATCGCAACAGGCGTCTTGGCAAGGGCTGAAGCGTTGTAGAGGTCTATCTTCTCGATGAGATTCTTGAAGTAACTCTTCGACACGGGGATAGGTTTGATATGCTCGGAAGAGAGCACTATGTAACGAGCCTTGGCTGCCTTCTTGATGTGGTTAATCTTCATCACATTCACCATAAACGAGCGGTGGCAACGCACCATGGTCGTGTCGGCAAGGTTCTCCTCAATGGCCTTGGTACGGCAACGCAGCATGTAGGAGAGCAGCTTACCCTGATTCTCGTAGTAAATCTTCACATAGTTATCTTGCGATTCCATGTAGTAGAGTGACTCAGAATTGATTGTGAGCTTCAGCGTGCCGTTGTAGTCGTAGAGGTTTACAAGCGAGGGGTAGCTCACCGAGGGCTCCTCGCTCAGCGACATTTCATACTGCAACATCTGCAACTCCTCGGTCTTGTCACGATAAGCAGCATAGAGCGTTAGGATTATGTAAGGTATAGCCACAATCATCAAGATACAACCCAGTGCCTTGGTGAAAATCTGTATCGTGTTGTAGTCGGCAATACCTATGTATACTGTAGTGAAGTGGGTGTAGAAAAGTGATATAAGCAGAATCTCGGCCACAGCCCACAATATGTACTTTGCATAAGTGAAACGTATGCGGTTTTGCAGGGCACTCATCAGCATCTTGCTCACAAGCATTATCGACACCGCCACGATATAGAAGGCCACGGTCATTCCCAAATCCAGACGGTTGCTCAAATCGAACCATGCCGTGTTGGAGAATGGCGTGTAAATTGCCATAAACAAGAACGAGAATGTCATGACGAAGATTACCGAGCCAAATAGATAACGTTTATCTAATAGAAACTTGGGAATTTCCCTATTTTTATATATTTTTGTCATTGAAATCGCGTTTAAGTCCGGTGCAAATATCGTAATTTTAGTTGAAAAAACATAAATTTTACCACAGATATTACGATTTTCGTCACAAAAACGGGCTTTTGACCGCATACAGCAGGGGTACGGTGAGGGTTTGTATAATTTTGCAGCACCCTAAAAAATAGGGCAGAATTATTTACATTTTAAGTTTGATAATTTCGTATGAAGATTATTGGAACAGGAAGAGCACACCCCTCAAAAGTAGTGACTAATGCCATGCTTGAGCAGTTCCTCGACACCAACGACGAGTGGATTGTATCGCGCACAGGGATGAAGGAAAGACGCGTAATTTCGTCAGAGAAATTAGAAGACATGGCCGCCGACGCAGCCCGCAAGGCTATCGAGGATGCCGGTTTGAAGCCTGACGATATTGACTATATAATTTGCTCGAATGTGGTGAACGAGTACATCACTCCCGGTTTGAGTTGTATCATCCAGGGAGCCATTGGTGCCAAGTGTGCATGTGTGGATGTGAATGCCGCTTGTTCGGGATTCATCTATGCGCTGGACATGGCCGACGACCGCATACGCGCAGGCAAGGCCAAACATATACTTGTGGTGGCTGCCGAGGAGCCCACACGCATGGTTGATTGGACTGACCGCAGTCTGTGCGTGTTGTTTGGTGACGGTGCAGGTGCTGTGGTGGTGAGTTATGGCGAGGGCATGATTGCCTCACGCCTGACAACGCAAAGCAAGACAGATTGTCTGTACTATGTTCGCAAGCTGGAGCCTACGCCCTACATCACCAAGCCGGAGTATGGCGCACCGATGTACATGAATGGTCGCGAGGTGTTCAAGACCGCTGTGCTGTCGTCGTCGCGCGACATAAAGCGACTGCTGGACAAGGCAGGCTTGCAGCCTTCCGACATAAAGTACTACATTCTGCATCAGGCCAACATGCGCATCATCGAGGCCATAGCCAACTGGCTCAAGCTCGACATGTCGTACTTCCCGCACAATGTGGACCGCTGCGGCAACACGTCGTCGGCGAGTATTCCGCTGCTGCTTGACGAACTTGCTCGTGAGGGTAAGCTCAAGAAGGGCGACAAGATACTGATGAGTGCTTTTGGCGCCGGATTCACCACGGGAGCTTGTATTTTTGAGTGGACAAAGTAAATAAAACATAGACTAAAATGGAAAGACGAGTTGTTATTACTGGCTTGGGTGTGATATCACCAGTAGGAAACAATGTATCAGATTTTTGGACAAGCCTGGTAGAGGGCAAGTGCGGTATCGACATCATCAAGGGTTTCGAGGACGAGGAATTGCCTGTAAGCGTGGCTGGTCAGGTGAAGGACTTCAACCCCGAGGAGCAGGGTTTGGACCGCAACGACGTACGCCGCAACGACCCCTATTGTCAGTATGCCCTGGCAGCAGCACATCAGGCTATGACCGATAGCGGCCTGAAGAGCGGTGAGAACATCAGCCCCGAGCGTTTGGGTGTATATATTGGAGCAGGTATCGGAGGTATGCAGACCTTCTTCAACGAGAGTAAGAAACTCATCGAGGAGGGCATACGCCGCATCTCGCCTCTGTTTGTACCTATGATGATTGGCAACATCGCCGCAGGCAATGTGGCTATAAAGTACAACGCCCAGGGCGTATGTCTGCCTGTGGTTACAGCATGTGCTACGGGTACTCACGCCATAGGCGAGGCCTACCGCGCCATCAAGCACGGCTATGCTGATGCAATCATTGCGGGCGGTGCCGAGGCTTCGGTACATCCCTTGGCCATCGGAGGATTTGCCAACAGCAAGGCTCTCACACGTTCCGAGGACCCTTTGAACGCATCTATTCCGTTCAATATCAACCGCAACGGTTTTGTGATAGGCGAGGGCGCAGGCGTGCTTGTCATGGAGACTCTTGAGAGTGCCCAGCAGCGTGGCGCACACATCTACGCCGAGGTTGTGGGCTATGGCAACAGCTGCGATGCGCACCACGTGACAGCCCCATCACCCGATGGAGTGCCAGCATCACGCGCCATCAAGCAGTCGCTTGACGAGGCGAAGTTCGACGCCGAGAAGGACCTTCTCTATATCAACGCACACGGCACATCCACCCCTCTGAACGACAAGTCGGAGACGGCAGCCATCAAGCTCGCCATGGGTGAGGAGGCAGCCCGCAAGGCTATGATTAGCTCGACGAAGTCGATGACAGGACATATGTTAGGTGCTACGGGAGCTGTCGAGCTCATTGCAACGGCTCTGACGCTCAAGCACGGCATCGTGACTCCAACCATTGGACTGAACGACCCCGACCCCGAGTGCGACCTGGACTACACACCCAACGTGGCTCGCAAGGCCGACGTTACGGTAGCCATCTCGAACTCACTGGGCTTTGGCGGTCATAACGGCTGCGTAGCATTGCGTAAGTGGGCAGAGTAACAGGCTTTTACAGTCACAGGAGGGCTTTTACGGTCACACAGCAGGAACGAATAATAAACTAACTTACAGGAAATATGAAACTTTTGGAAGGAAAGGTGGCGCTTGTAACGGGTGCTGCACGAGGTATTGGTAAGGCTATCGCATTGCGTTTTGCCGAGCAGGGAGCCGATGTGGCATTTACCGACCTTGTAATCAACGAGGCTGCCGAGCAGACCCTCAGCGAGCTTCAGGCCTATGGCATAAAGGCAAAGGCCTACGCATCAAATGCAGCGTCGTTTGACGAATCGCATGAGGTTGTGAAGCAGATTATGGAGGACTTCGGTCGCATTGACGTATTGGTGAACAACGCAGGTATCACCAAGGATGGACTTATGATGCGCATGTCGGAGGCACAGTGGGATGCCGTTATCGGCGTAAATCTCAAGTCGGCGTTCAACTTCATCCACGCCGTGACACCTATCATGGCGCGCCAGCGTGGTGGTTCAATCATCAACATGGCATCGGTTGTGGGCGTGTCGGGCAATGCAGGTCAGTGCAACTACTCGGCATCAAAGGCAGGTATGATTGGCCTGGCGAAGTCTATCGCCAAGGAGATGGGCCCTCGTGGCATACGTGCCAACGCCATAGCTCCTGGCTTCATCATCACCGAGATGACCAACCAGTTGCCCCAGGAGGTACGCGATGCGTGGAACCAGCAGATTCCTCTGCGCCGAGGCGGTACCCCCGAGGATGTTGCGGGCGTAGCGTTGTTCCTTGCCAGCGACCTCTCGTCGTATATCAGCGGTCAGGTAATCCACTGCTGCGGCGCGATGAACTGCTAAACAAGAGCAAAGATTATTTAGAAGGGCAACATTTCGGTGTTGCTCTTTTTTTTGTTGTCGTTAGGCCATTACATTGTTACAGCGTTACAAGGGTGTAACGTTTGCAACGCTTGTAACACAATATATATACGTCATGCCACACTTTTACACGAAATAACATCAGCCTAATTTTGAATTTTGAATTATATTCACTACATTTACAAGTTGAAAGAGAATATATAAATCAAAAAACAAAATAAGACTATGAGCCAGAGAGATGTTATCATCGCGTGCGACTTCGCATCAGCCGAGGCGACGCTGGAATTTCTTGACAAATTTACCGACTGCAAGCCTTTCGTGAAGATTGGCATGGAGCTTTACTATGCTGCAGGCCCTGCCATCGTGAAGGCTATCAAGGAGCGAGGTCACAAGATTTTCCTCGACCTTAAGTTGCACGACATACCAAACACCGTGAAGAAGGCTATGGCGGTGTTGTCGAAGATGGATGTGGATATGTGCAACCTCCACGCAGCCGGTACTATCGAGATGATGAAGGCTGCCCTTGAGGGCTTGACACGCGAGGATGGTACTCGCCCACTGCTCATTGCCGTTACACAGCTCACATCAACAAGCGAGGAGCGTATGCAGCGTGATTTGCTTATTGGCGCATCAATCAACGACACCATAGTTCACTACGCCAAGAATGCCCAGGTGGCAGGTCTTGATGGTGTTGTATGCTCACCACTGGAGGCGGGCATGGTAAAGGAGGCTTGTGGCGCAGGATTCGTGACCGTAACTCCGGGTGTACGCTTTGCCGATGGCGAGGTGGGTGACCAGGTGAGAGTAACTACACCTGCACGTGCCAAGGAGATTGGCACCGACTACATCGTGGTGGGTCGCCCCATCACCCAGGCCGAGGACCCCGTAGCGGCTTACAAGCGTTGCATGGCCGAGTTCGCCGAGTAAGGTTGTAACGGTGTAATCAAACAAGGAAATAAACAAAAACATATACTACTATGAAGAAAACAATTGCAAAAGACCTGCTCTCGATTGGCGCAGTATTCTTGCGTCCCGAGCAGCCATTCACATGGGCAAGTGGCATCAAGAGCCCTATTTACTGCGACAACCGCCTCACGCTCACCGCACCACGCGTGCGTGACAACGTAGAGAAGGGGCTCGCGGAGCTTGTGAAGGCTCACTTCCCCGAGTGCGAAGTGTTGATGGGCACCAGCACCGCAGGTATCGCCCACGCAGCCATCGTGGCTACCATTTTGGACAAGCCTATGGGTTACGTGCGCAGCGGAGCCAAGGACCACGGCCGCACAAACCAGATTGAGGGTAAGTTAGAGAAGGGACAGAAGGTTGTCGTTGTTGAGGACCTTATCTCTACGGGCGGCAGCTGCATCGAGGTGGTGAACGTATTGCGCGAGGCTGGCGCCGAGGTGCTGGGTGTGGTTAGCATCTTCACCTACGGCATGAAGAAGGGCCTTCAGCGTATGGAGGAGGCTAACGTGATTAACCACTCGCTCTGCGACCTCGACGCTCTGGTGGGCGTTGCTGCCGAGCAAGGTTACATCAAGCAGGAGGACTGCGCACGCATCATCGCCTTCCGCAACAATCCATCGGACGAGAGTTGGATAAACAAGTAAAAAACGCTCAATTATGAGACACCTCATTGACACTACCGATATTTCGGTAAAGGAAGTTGACCAGATACTCACCACGGCACTCGACATCATCGAAAACCGTGCGAAGTACAGCGAAGCATGCAAGGGCAAGAAGCTCGCCACACTCTTTTATGAGCCAAGTACCCGCACACGCCTGAGTTTCACATCGGCCATGATGGAGTTGGGAGGCAACGTGCTGGGATTCTCCGATGCGGCATCGTCATCGGTAAGCAAGGGCGAGACCGTGGCCGACACGGTGCGCGTGATAGGCTGCTTTGCCGACATCATTGCCATGCGCCACTCCAAGGAGGGTGCGCCACTTGTGGCATCGCACTACTCGGAGGTACCCATCATCAACGCAGGTGACGGCAGCCATGCCCACCCTACGCAGACTCTGACCGACCTATTGACCATACGCCGCGAGAAGGGACGCCTCGACAACCTTACAATCGGTTTCTGTGGTGACCTGAAGTTCGGTCGCACGGTACACTCGCTCATCAAGGCACTCTCACGCTACGAGGGTATCAAGGTTGTACTTATCGCTCCCGATGAGTTGCGCCTGCCATCATACATCCGCCGCGAGGTGTGCGACAAGAACAACGTGCCCACACGCGAGGTTAAGACCATGGAGGAGGTTATGCCCGAGCTCGACATCCTATACATGACACGTGTGCAGCAGGAGCGTTTCCTCGACCGTGAGGAGTTTGAGCGTCTGAAGGACAGTTTCATCCTCAACCCCGAGCGATTGAAGACTGCAAAGAAGGATATGATTATCCTGCACCCACTGCCCCGCGTGAACGAGATTACACGTGAGGTGGACAACGACCCACGTGCCGCCTACTTCCGCCAGGTGGAGAACGGCAAGTTTGTGCGCATGGCACTCATCTACAACTTGCTGAAATGGTCGAAGGAGCGTCCAAAGGATAAGCTCACCCCACGCCTGCGTGGCGAGTTGGTACATAACGATTGGCGTTGCAGCAACCGTCAGTGCATATCGAACATGGAGGATGTAGATAAGCTCTTCCACTCTTCGGACGACGGTTATCGTTGTGCATATTGTGAAGCTAAAGTAAAATAGAATATTATGGTAAAGATTGGAACACCCATGACGCCCGTGGGCAAAAAAGCCATACTGTGTGGCTCGGGCGAGTTGGGTAAGGAGGTTGCGCTGGAGTTGCAACGCTTTGGAGTCGAGGTCATTGCACTCGACAAGTACCCCAACGCACCTGCTATGCAGGTAGCACATCGCTCATACGTGCTATCGATGCTCGACGGCGAGCGTCTGCGTGAGATTATAGAGAAGGAGAAGCCCGACTACATCATCCCCGAAGTGGAGGCCATAGCCACACCTACATTGGTGGAGCTGGAGAAGGAGGGCTACAACGTCATACCTACGGCCAATGCCACGCTGCTGACTATGAACCGCAAGGGCATACGCCAGCTGGCAGCCGAGACTCTGGGCATACCCACGTCACCCTACTGCTTTGCTGCAACACGTGAGGAGTTTGACGCAGCCATCGCAAAGATTGGCACCCCCTGCGTGGTGAAGCCCATCATGAGTTCTTCGGGCCACGGACAGAGCGTCATGCGCACCCCCGAGGATGCCGACCGCTCGTGGAAGATTGCCCAGGAGGGTGGTCGTGCCGGTGGCGGCGAGGTTATTGTTGAGGGATTTGTGAAGTTTGACTACGAGATTACCCTGCTCACCGTGCGTCATAGCGGGGGTACACTCTTCCTCAACCCCATAGGTCATCATCAGGTGGATGGCGACTACCGCGAGTCATGGCAGCCACAGCCTATGAGCGAGGTGGCTATAAAGCAGGCACAGGAGTACGCCAAGAAGGTGACCGACGCGCTGGGTGGATACGGAATATTTGGCGTGGAGCTGTTCGTTTGTGGCGACAAGGTACTCTTCAGCGAGGTATCGCCACGTCCAAACGACACGGGTATGGTTACTATGATTTCGCAGGATTTGTCGGAGTTTGCCCTGCACGCACGCGCCGTGCTGGGATTGCCCATACCAAAGATTAACTTCTATGGCCCAAGTGCTTCGAAGGCTGTGGTAGTGGAAGGCGACAGCGACAAGATTGTATTCGGCGGTCTGGAGAAGGTGCTGGCCGAGCCAGATGTGCAGGTGCGCATCTTCGGCAAGCCCGAGATTAAGGGACACCGCCGCATGGGAGTCATCCTTGCACGTGGCGAGAGCGTCGAGGATGCCCTGGCAAAGGCCGAGAACGCCTACTCGAAACTTGAGGTTGAGGTTCTGCCACGATAAGCGGAGAGTATGGAATAGTATAGTAAGGAGCAAGGAGAAATCCTTGCTCTTTTTTTTATTGCTTACAGAGAATCGTTTGCAAAAAAAGTCCCGCCCAGCGACTGCCAGACGGGACTTACCTATATTAAATAGTTACTAATACTCCAACTTTGCCATGCGCTGGTAAGAGTTGTAACGCCACTTGGCGTTCTCCTCGGCAGCAGCAAAGAGCTCCTCAGCCTCGGCAGGGAATGCCTTCTGGAGAGATGTGTAGCGCACCTCCTTCATCAAAAAGTCGCGGAACTTCGACCAGTCGGGTTCCTTTGAATCCATCACAAATGGATTCTTACCCTCCTCCTCAAGCATTGGGTTGTAGTGCCACAAGTGCCAGTAACCACACTCAACAGCCTGCTTGCCTACGGTCTGCGTGCGGGTCATGCCGCCCTTGATACCGTGGTTGATACATGGCGCATAGGCGATGACGAGTGATGGGCCTGGATATGCCTCAGCCTCCTTCAACACGTTAAGCAACTGCGCCTGCGAAGCACCGATAGATACTTGTGCAACGTACACATAGCCGTAAGTCATGGCGATAGCACCCAAATCCTTCTTACGGATACGCTTACCGCTTGATGCGAACTTGGCAACAGCACCCACAGGAGTAGCCTTCGATGACTGACCTCCGGTGTTAGAGTACACCTCGGTATCAACAACCAGAATGTTCACATCGGCACCCGATGCCAGCACGTGATCAACACCACCGAAGCCAATATCGTAGCCCCAGCCGTCGCCACCGATAATCCACTGCGACTTCTTCACGAGCCAATCCTTCATCTGAAGAATCTTCTCGCACCAATCGCAGCCGCAAGCCTCCATCATAGGGATAAGACGCTCCGACACCTCGGCACTCTTTGCCGATGAGCCACGCGCGGCAATCCACTCCTGCATTGTGGCCTTGAGCTCGTCGCTGCACTTTGTGCATGTAGCGATGGCCTGCTCCATGTAACCCTGAATGCGGTCACGCAGCTTCTCAACACCTGTGTGCATACCCAAGCCGAACTCGGCATTATCCTCGAAGAGCGAGTTAGCCCACGCAGGACCATGACCCTTGTCATTTGTGCAATATGGAGTAGATGGAGCCGAGCCAGAGTAGATTGATGTACAACCCGTAGCGTTGGCAACCATCATGTTCTCGCCAAAGAGCTGTGTGATGGTCTTGATGTATGGAGTCTCACCACAACCGGCGCAAGCGCCCGAGAACTCAAAGAGTGGCTGTGCGAACTGAGAGTTCTTAACCGACTTGGTCTTATCAACAACCTGCTTGTAGCCGACGTTCTTGGTAACGACATTCCAATTCTCGGCCTGTGGCATCTGCGACTCCAGAGGCTTCATAACAAGAGCCTTGTTCTTCGATGGACATACATCCACGCAGTTGCCGCAACCTGTACAATCGAGTGGTGACACCTGAATACGGAACTTGTAAGCCTTGGTCTCACCCAAGCCCTGCTTCCACTCCAAACCGCTTGCCGCAGCCTCCTCCTCGGTAGC
>JAFOHD010000061.1 GCA_017421945.1 Alistipes sp.
ATAGATAATTCCGCTAGATTGAGGCTCGAAATTCTTATTTTCCTGTGCTTTAGGTGTGATCGTGGTATAAGTTTTTGTTATGGGGCGATAAAAAAGAATAATGAAAAATCGTGTCATTGGGCGTTTTTGAGTATTATATTTGCAATAGGAAAACCAAAATAACTAACTTCATAAAACAACGCAACTATGTTAAGTGTAAAAATGCAGGATGCGCTAAATGCGCAAATCAACGCCGAGATGTGGTCGGCATATCTCTATCTTTCGATGTCGATGGCTGCTGCCGATAAGGGTTTGAAGGGTATGGCCAATTGGTTTGCTGTACAGTTCAAGGAGGAGCAGGATCATGCACAGATTATAATCAACTACATTCTTTCGCGCGGTGGCCGTGTGCTGCTGGCTCCGATTGACGCAGTTGATACCGAGTGGGAAGCACCTATCGATATGTTTGAGCAGACTCTCACGCATGAGCAGAAGGTAACATCGATGATAAATGACCTCTATAACCTGGCTATCGAGGAGAAGGACCATGCAACACGTTCGATGCTCACATGGTTTGTCGACGAGCAAGTTGAGGAGGAGGACTCGGCACGCGATATTATCGACCAATTGCGCATGATTGATTGCAATAAGCTGGGTCTATATATGATTGACAAGGAGATGGCAACAAGAACCTACACCACGCCATCACCTCTGGCAACGGCAGAATAACGAGAAATTTTGTAAGTTTTGGATAGTAGAAAATAAGATTTTGTTTAGGTTAGTGTGAAGAGGGGCTGCACTTTTAGGTGCAGCCCCTTGTTATTGTGGTGTGGGATGATGTCTATAATATGCCCAAATTCTTTACAAAAATATAGATAATCAACAACGGAGTGATGTAGCGCAGCGTGAATCGCAGCAGCGGATAGGCGCGGCCCTTCAGTTGTCCATAGTTGGTAATCTCGTTTCGCATAAAATCGCTCTTCATCTGCCATGCTACGAACACGCAGGTCAACAAACCGCCCAAAGGCATTACGATATTTGCCGACGCGTAGTCGAAGATTTCAAAGAACGAGATATTCTCCAAGTTTAGTCCGAAGATGTTGAAGTCGAAGTGCCACAACAGCGTCAGCAGGCAGAGTGCCACAGAAAGACCCGAGGTGAGGCGGGTGGCATTCTTGCGTGAGAGGCTGAACTCCTCGTTGAAGTAGGCGGTGAGAACCTCGTGGAACGATATAGTCGAGGTGAGCGAGGCCAGTGTGAGCAGGATGAAGAATACAGCCGACCAGATATTAGCAAAGGGCATATCCTTAAATATCTCGGGCAATGTCACAAAGATGAGCGATGCGCCCTCCGAGGGCTCTAACCCTGCACTGAACACCGCGGGGAATATCACCAATCCTGCAAGCACCGCCACCAGCAGCGTGAGTAGTGCCACGCTGAACGATGTGCCTGTGAGGTTGTTGTCGCTCTTGAAATATGAGGCATAGGTTACCATGCAACCCATTCCCACCGAGAGCGAGAAGAAAGCTTGGCCAATGGCAGTAAAGATAGTATCAGCCGAGAAAGCCTCCTTGAAGTCGGGCTGCAGGAAGAAACGGTATCCCTCGATAGCGTTAGGCATAAAGGCCACACGCACTGCCATGACAATGAGTATGACAAAGAGTGCAGGCATCATTACCTTCGAGGCCTTTTCGATTCCCTTAACCACGCCACGCACAATGATAAGGTGGGTGAGAAGTATAAAGACAATAGTGTAAATCAACTGTCGGGGTGAGGCCTGAAAAGCCGAGAACTGCTCGGTGAAGCTACTATCGGCGTTGTAGAGTGAGCCTGTGGCCGAGCTGACGATATACTCCAACGACCATCCAGCCACAATATAGTAGTAGCCCGAAATACACAAAGCACCCAACACTCCGTTATAACCCAGCCAGCGCCAGGGGCGCGACAGAGAGCGATATGCGCCAACGGCATTCTGCTTGGTGTTGCGGCCAACCGAGAACTCGGCCAGCATGACGGGAATACCCACCACAAACACACACAACAGATATACTAACAGGAATGCGGCGCCGCCATGCTCGCCTGCCATATAAGGGAATCGCCAGATGCTGCCCAGGCCGATGGCACTGCCCGCAGCGACTAAAATTGCACTTAACTTGCCTCCAAACGAAGCTCTTGCTTGTTCACTCATAACTTTTTAACCTAACAATGTGGCAAAGATAGTGAAAATATTATATGTGTGTTACTTGGAGCAGAAAAAAGCGCAACCCCGTAGAGGATTGCGCTTTTAATTAGATTATATGCTTACCCTTTAAGCGTGACACTCACTCGGCCTATCTTGCCGCCAAGTGGTGGGGCGAGCTTTGCCACTGTGCACTCCACCTCCACAATCTGCGGGAAATGCTCCTTAACTGCGCCGATGATGTTTTGTGCCACACGCTCTATGGTACGCTGGGTGATTTTCATCTGATGTTTCGTCGCTGCAAAGATTTTGTGGGAGAGCGTATGCAGATCATTTGCGGCACCGGATCCAACGACACTTCCCACGCTGTGGAGTTG
>JAFOHD010000062.1 GCA_017421945.1 Alistipes sp.
GTGGATGGGGTGCTTGTAGGCAGCCATCACAGCCTCCTTCACCTCGTCAGATACGAAGCCGTGGGGATTGATCGTTGCGCCCTCGGGGAGTACCTCATCGGGTACCTGGCCAGGCATAAATGTAAAGCCAGTGATAGGATACTTATTGGCGAAGCCCTTCGTACCAGTGAGCTGGTAGAGACGATTGTATGGACGCGGAGTATATACGTTGTGCTGCAACTCGATGGTCTGACCCAACTCGGTCTTGATCAAGGTGTTGGTGTGATCGCCGTTAGCAAACTCGGTAGAGCCCATCTTCTTCTGTGCCCACTCCAGACCATTCACTGACTTTGTGTCCATGCAAACCAGGTAGTTCAAACGGTTACCACGGTGGATGTTCAATGCCTGACATACGGGACCAAAGCCGTGTGTTGCATATACATCGCCACGGTGCTTCTGGTTGAAATCAAGACGCCAGTTGCCATAGTAGTCATTCCAGTAGTCTGACAAGTTGTGGATATATGCACCCTCGGCATGGAGAATCTCACCAAACAAGCCCTGCTGTGCCATGTTCAAAGATGTAAGCTCGAAGAAGTCGTAAACGCAGTTCTCCAACATCATACAGTGGCGACGTGTGCGCTCAGATGTATCAACCAACTGCCAGCACTCCTCTACCGATGTAGCGGCAGGAACCTCTACGGCTACGTGCTTGCCATGCTCCATAGCATAAACGGCGATAGGCACGTGGTGTACCCAGTCAGTTGCGATGTAGATAAGATCGATGTCGTTGCGCTCACAAAGCTCCTTATAAGCCTCGGGACCAACATAACCCTCTGCCTTGGGCAGGTTAGCCTGCGCGAGAATTGCTTGGCACTTATCCACATTGCTCTGCTCCAAGTCGCAAAGACCCTTAATCTCAACACCTTCGAGGTGTGTGAAGCGGTTTACCGCACCCGGGCCACGCATACCCAAACCGATGAAACCTACTCGTACTACGGGGATAGGCTCTGCGGCAAATCCCAACATCGACTGCTGACCCTCTACGCGTGCGGGCTCGTCGAATACAATCATGCCATCTTGGAACGAGTAGTTCTCACCCTCGATGACAGGTGTCTGATTGCAACTCTGCATTGCACCTATGAGGAGAATAGCGCAGAGAAGCGTTAACAGGTTGAATTTCATCATGATAGTTATTGTTTAATTTTGTGTTGTAGCAAATGTATCCTCAAAATTACACTTTTTTTTCGTGCGAGCCAAATTTTTATCTGCAATGCATAAAAAATGTCTGCCCGACACGCAGCGGGCAGACAACGGTATTATAATATTATGAGCGAAATTACTTTTTGAAGGGTTGCCATTTGAGATATGTCGCCGAGCGCCAGAACCACTCCCACGGACCATACTTAAAATTGTTAAGCCACCATCTGCTAAAAAGTATCTGCAATACGTAGAATACTATTCCAATCAGGCAGAGCATCGTAGCAGACAAACCGCTGAATATACCACCCAACGCCCAACCAGAGAATAGGAAGCATCCGATAATGCCCTGCAACTCATAGTTCGTCAGACCCATACGTCCGTATGGTGTAAGTGTATCCAAAGCCTTACGCATTGTTGCATTGCCGTAGAGCAGAACGAAGCCGAGCGTGATGGCAACAGACATAGTCACCATATTTATATCACCCCGCGTTGTACGAAGCAGTGACAACGCCGTGGGAGGTGCTCCCCAAAC
>JAFOHD010000063.1 GCA_017421945.1 Alistipes sp.
CCACGATCGGCATTTGGGGAGTCGGTGTTTACCAACACATCCAACAAACTGTTATCCTCGCCATCGGCAAAGGGAGCATCAACCGAGATGTGGCGACCTGCAACACGCAGAGTGTCAGAGACCTTCTCTTTGGTGAGCTCCAGCTCATTAGCCAACTCCTCGGGTGAGGGGGTGCGTTCATGCTCCTGCTCGAAGCGCGCAAAGGCCTTGTTAATCTTATTGAGTGAGCCGACCTGATTCAAAGGCAGACGCACGATACGCGACTGCTCGGCCAGAGCCTGCAAGATAGACTGACGAATCCACCATACGGCGTATGAGATGAACTTAAAACCTCGCGTCTCGTCGAACTTCTCGGCGGCTTTGATAAGACCCAAGTTGCCCTCGTTGATGAGGTCGGGCAGGCTAAGGCCCTGATTCTGATACTGCTTGGCTACCGACACCACGAAGCGAAGGTTGGCTTTGGTGAGTTTGTCCAACGCCTCTTGGTCGCCCTTGCGGATACGTTGTGCGAGTTCTACCTCCTCCTCTACTGAAATCAAATCCTCCTTACCAATCTCCTGCAAATACTTATCGAGCGATGCGCTCTCGCGGTTGGTAATCGACTTTGTAATCTTTAATTGACGCATATTTTTATATGTTTTGTTTCTTACATTGCTAAGCCTGAGTATGGCGCAATTTTCGTTTAAACTATTACGCACAAACAGGTCTTTTTGTTTCACTTTTTGTATTTTTTTATAAACTTTTTTTCTCAGGCTATTTTTACAACGGATCAAGACACAGAAAAAGTCTATTGCTGAAAAGAAAAAAAGAGAGCCTGTCTAACAATAAAAGTTAGGCAGGCTCTTTTTTGTGGGCGATAGCAACTACCCTATTACCATGCAAACAGAGGATACTGCTCCATCATGGCGTTTACATCCTTGCGAACAGCTGCGATATTCTCCTCGTTCTCGGGGTCGTGCAGCACGCGGTCGATAAGCTCAACGATGTAGTCCATCTTATCCTCCTTCACACCACGTGTGGTGATGGCTGGCGTACCAAAGCGCAAACCTGAAGTGAGGAATGGTGAACGTGAGTCGAATGGTACCATATTCTTGTTGGTAGTGATGTCGGCAGCAACTAAACAACGCTCTGCCAGCTTACCAGTCAGCTCGGGGAACTTGGTGCGCAGGTCGATGAGCATAAGGTGGTTGTCGGTACCCTCTGACACTACCTTGTAACCACGCTTTGCGAATGCCTCGGCCATAGCCTGCGCATTCTTCTGTACCTGCTTCTGATACTCCTTGTACTCTGGCTGCAATGCCTCGCCGAAAGCTACTGCCTTGGCTGCGATAACGTGCTCCAATGGACCACCCTGGATGCCTGGGAATACTGCAGAGTTCAAAATCTGTGACATCATCTTCACAACGCCCTTTGGAGTTGTGTAGCCCCAAGGGTTCTCGAAGTCTTTACCCATAAGGATGATACCACCGCGTGGACCACGCAGAGTTTTGTGAGTTGTCGAAGTAACGATGTGAGCATACTTAACTGGGTTGTCCAGTACGCCAGCTGCGATAAGACCTGCTGTGTGAGCCATATCCACCATTAAGAGTGCGCCTACCTTGTCGGCAATCTCACGCATGCGCTTGTAGTCCCACTCGCGAGAGTAAGCCGATGCGCCACCTACGATAAGCTTTGGCTTGTGCTCCAATGCTTTGCGCTCCATATCCTCGTAGTCGATAGTGCCTGTTGCCTCGCAGAGCTGGTAGCCGACAGCCTTGAAATACTTACCCGACATGTTCACGGGCGAACCGTGTGAGAGGTGACCGCCGTGTGCCAGGTCGAGACCCATGAATGTGTCACCAGGCTGCAACACTGCGAAGAAAACAGCCATGTTAGCCTGTGCGCCCGAGTGTGGCTGCACGTTGGCATACTCTGCGCCGTAAAGCTCGCAAAGACGCTCCTGAGCCAAACGCTCAACCTTGTCAACCACCTCGCAACCGCCGTAGTAACGTGCTGCCGGATAGCCCTCGGCATATTTGTTGGTGAGAACAGAGCCCATGGCAGCCATAACCTGCTCGCTCACAAAGTTCTCTGATGCAATAAGCTCAATGCCGCGCATCTGGCGTGCGCGCTCTTCGCCTATAAGCTCGAAAATCTGATTGTCCTGTGTCATTTTTGTTTATGTTTTAATTCAACTTCTAATCTTGCTGTAGTAGAGGTGGCGCAGAGCAGCTATGGGGTGATAAAACAACATCCTCGGCCCAGAAAAGCGCATCACCTTCCTGATTTGCTCGCGCATCTGCGACGAGTAGCAGTGGGTTTTGCATTGCGAGCAGAAGGTCTTTTCCTCCTTGTAGGGGCAAAGTTCGCTGCGGCGAAAAGCATACTCTGTCAATGCTTTACATTCGGGACATAACTCACTGCTATTATGCTTTTTGCGGCAATATAGCGCAATCATGTCTGCGACTATTCTCTTCTCCTGTTCGACCTTGTGCTTGCAATCCTTCTTTATTACCATACTCAATTAGGTACAAAGGTAGTGAAAGTTTAATAGATTTCAAATACCATTTGCACTATTATTAACGGCCTTGATGCCGAAAATTAATCATTATCTTTGCTTGTGAGTGACAATATGTCACGTTTTGATAGCGTGGGGTCGAATACCATATCATATCCTGTATGTTTATGAGCTGTGGCCTGCTGTTGTATGGTGCCAAGTCCTGCTTTGCTGCGGCGTATATCCAACTTTCGCGGATTCCTTACCGGCCACACATAGTTGGTGATGTGGGGTGTCGCGTCTTCTGTTGTGATAACTATGTGTTTTGCTCTTGTCTGTGTACCATAGAGTTGTTTGCGACCTTTGTATCAAGATTCTATCTTTTAGGGTGGCTACGTCATGGTTGGCTATATGCCCATTGGCGGAGAGTCGCTTGATGTGCTTGAAGTGTTGCTCCTGATATTTTACATCAGCATGGTCAACGATAAGAAACAGAGCTTTATAAGCATCAGTGGAAAGATTGTCAGGAACACCCCGCTGCAAAATCTTTTTAACATGATTCTGGTTTGTTTGGTCAATGAGTTCCATTTCCTGTGCATAGATGACGATACTGTCTATCTTGCCATTTTGAACAGCGTTATTGAGGTTGATTCTTACATGTTGGTCTTTGCGGCCTAATTCACACAGCAGAGCATCAAGTTGGGTAATGTTGTGTTGCGCATGGCAGAAAAGTATTGAAGCAAAAGTAGCTACAAACAGTACGATTAATTTCATGATGTGCGATTTTGCAAAATAATGATGTGACAAAAATAATATTTTTTTGTTGATAATAAAATTAAAGTGTATTTTTGTATGAAACCTAAAATTGTAACCACATAATGGCTGAATATAATTTTGTAGCGATTGACCTGGGCGCTACCAGCGGTCGTGTAATATTGGCATCGTTTGGTGATGCCGATGTGAAGATGGAGGAGGTGCATCGCTTCCCTTCGCCTATAATCCAGATGAGAGGTCATTTTTATTGGGATTTCCCTGCGATATATCAATCGGTGGTAAAGGGATTAAAGAAGGTTGCTGAGCGTGGTGTTACGATTCAATCTATCGGTATTGATACGTGGGGTGTGGATGTGGCACTGTTTGGCGAGGATGGCGAATTGCTGCGCCTGCCTTACTGCTATCGTGACCCACACACCGAGGATGCCGTGGAGGAGTTTCAGAAGCTGATGCCTATTCAGAAGCTGTATCATAGAACGGGTATTCAGATGATGAACTTTAATACAGTGTTTCAACTTGCAACCATGCGCCGCAACAATTGCTCGGCACTGTCGGCTGCCAAGAAGATTCTCTTTATTCCCGATGCGCTGGCCTACCTGCTTACAGGCGAGATGGTGACAGAGTACACCATTGCTTCAACTTCGCAGATGATTAATCCGCGTAGCCGCTCATGGGACGACAAAGTTCTCGAAGCAGTCGGACTCACTGTAGATAAGTTCGGTCGTCAAGTGATGCCCGGTGAAAAGATTGGTACGCTCACAGCCGAGGTGCAGCGACTCACGGGGCTTGGCAAGGTTGATGTGGTTGCAGTGGCCAGCCACGACACAGGCTCGGCGGTGGCTACTGTGCCAGCAAAGGATATGTCGATGGCATACCTGAGTTCGGGTACATGGTCGCTGATGGGTGTTGTGTCGCCCGAGCCAATAATCACCAAGCAGAGTGCCGAGTTTAACTTCACCAACGAAGGTGGTATAGGAGGTACTATTCGCGTGTTGAAAAACATCTGCGGCATGTGGCTGCTTGAGCGTTGTCGTTCAGAGTGGGAAGAGATGAGTTATGGCGAGTTGATTGCGCAGGCCGAAAAGGCTGAAGCGTTCCGCTCGGTGATTAATCCCGACGCTCAATGCTTTGCAAACCCCGAGTCGATGACCTCTGCCATCGCTGCCTACTGCCACCAGACAGGCCAGCCCGCACCTGCAACAATCGGAGAGTATGTACGCACGATATTCGAGTCGCTGGCACTGCGCTATCGTTATGTGGTGGAGATGCTGACAGAATTGACCGGCGTCAAGGTTGGGCAATTGTATGTGATTGGTGGCGGCGCAAGGAATGATATGCTTAACCAATTCACGGCAAATGCACTCGGTGTAACCGTGATAACGGGGGCTTCGGAGGCGACTGCATTGGGTAACATCGTGGTGCAGGCAGAGCGTGTAGGCAAGATGGGCGCATATGGCGACATCATGCAGCGATGCGAGCAGTTGCTTGACAGCAAACGATATGAGCCACAGGATAGGGAACTGTGGGCCGAGGCTTATGCAAGGAATTTAAGTAACGTAAAATAGAAGATAGTATGAAAAACGAATTGATTGAAAAGGCTTATGAGATAGCCAAGGAGCGTTATGCTGCGATTGGAATTGATACCGAGGAGGCGATGGCGAAGTTGCAGAAGATTCAACTGTCGCTCCACTGCTGGCAGGCTGATGATGTGCGTGGATTTGAGAATCCCGATGGAGAGCTTACAGGTGGTATTCAGGCTACGGGAAACTACCCCGGTCGTGCCCGCACCATTGAGGAGTTGCAGTCCGACATCCTGAAGGCTACATCGCTCATCCCGGGTAAGCACCGCTTGAGCCTTCATGCCAGCTATGCAGACTTCCGTACGACGGGAGTAGCAGATAGAGATAAGCTTGAGCCAAAGCACTTTGAGAGCTGGATGGAGTGGGCCGCCGAGAATGGTATGAAGCTGGATTTTAACTCAACATCGTTCTCTCACCCCAAGAGCGGCTCGCTGTCGCTTGCAAATCCCGATCCCGAAATACGTAAGTTCTGGGTGGAGCATACGAAGCGTTGTCGTGCCATAGCCGAGGAGATGGGCCGTCGTCAGGGTGATCCTGCAATCCTGAACATTTGGGTACACGATGGCTCGAAGGATATTACTGTGAATCGCTTGAAGTATCGCGAACTGTTGAAGGAGTCGCTGGATGAGATTTTCCAGACCAAGTATGAGAATATGAAAGATTGTATCGAGGCGAAACTCTTTGGTATCGGTGCTGAGAGCTACACCGTAGGCTCATACGACTTCTACTTGGGCTATGGAGCAAAGAATGGTAAGATTGTGACACTCGACACAGGTCACTTCCACCTTACGGAGTCTATTGCCGACAAGGTGTCTGCCCTGCTGCTATTCACTCCTGAGATTATGTTACATGTGAGTCGTCCTATTCGCTGGGATTCTGACCATGTGGTGATTGTAAATGATGACACGCTGGATTTGGCAAAGGAGATTATCCGTTGCGATGCGCTTGACAGAGTGCATATTGGATTGGACTACTTCGATGCTTCAATCAACCGAATTGGAGCTTACGTGATTGGTTCACGTGCTACACAGAAGTGCTTGTTGCAGGCGTTGCTTGAGCCGTTGAAGCAGCTTCGTGAGTACGAAGCCGAGGATAAGGGCTTTGAGCGTCTTGCGCTGCTTGAGGAGGCGAAGAATATGCCTTGGAATGCAGTGTGGGATATGTTCTGCCTGCGCAATGGCGTACCTGTGGGAGAGGAGTTTATTGCCGACATACAGAAGTATGAAGCAGAGGTAACCTCAAAGCGTGCATAGTATGGGCTCAATTCTTGATGGACATGCGGCTCTTGCCTACGAAGTTGAGCAGGTTGCCGAGGTTGCAGGTTACCTGTGGCAAAAGGGTTGGGCAGAACGTAACGGTGGAAACATCACGGTGAATGTGACTGCCTGCATAGATGACCAGATACGACAGATGCCAGCCATTGCTCCGCAGATTGATATGGGTGTGATACTACCCCACCTTAAGGGTTGTTACTTCTTCTGTAAAGGAACCAACAAGCGTATGCGTGATTTGGCGCGTCGCCCTATGGAGAATGGCTCGGTAATACGCATCACGGATGACTGCGCTCACTATGAGATTATTGCCGACAACCCTGTGAAGCCCACCTCGGAGCTGCCCTCGCACCTTGCCATGCACAACTATCTGCTGGGCAAGGGAGAGAGCTGCAAGGCGGCACTGCACACCCATCCGATTGAGCTGGTGGCAATGTCGCACACCGACAAGTTTCTACAAAAGGATGTCCTTACAAATCTGTTGTGGAGCATGATTCCCGAAACCAAGGCATTCTGCCCACGAGGATTGGGCGTCGTGCCTTACCAGCTTCCTGGCTCACAACGTCTGGCAGAGGCTACATTGAAGCTGTTGGACGACTACGATGTGACACTGTGGGAGAAGCATGGCGTGTGCGCTGTGGCGGAGAACATCATGGAAGCCTTTGACCAGGTTGATGTATTGAATAAATCGGCACAGATATATATAAACGCCTGTGCAATGGGTTTTACTCCCGACGGCATGACTCGCGAGCAGATGCAGGAAATGACGGTGGCGTTTAACTTGCCAAAGTAGTTCTTTGATGATTAAAAACAAAGCGATTGTGGGATCACAACCGCTTTGTTTTTAACTGTTTACAGGAGTTTATATCAACCCTTTGTTTATCTGGTTGAGAAGCTCCGAGCATCCATCCTCCAGCAGGTCAAGCACCAACTCGAAACCCTCATGGCCCTCGTAATATGGGTCGGGAACATAACTCCACTCGGGATAACTTTTGCTGAACTCTACAAAACGATACACTTTGTTGAGATACTTGCGTTCGGGGGCAAGGCGTGCAACATTTTCATAGTTGGTGTCATCCATCACGACAATCAAATCAAAATCGTAAAAGTCCTGCTCGCGCACCTTGCGGGCACGGTGTGTGAGGTTATATCCTCGGCGGGATGCCGCCACACGCATTCGTGGGTCGGGCAAATCACCTGCATGTCCTCCATATGTTCCGGCCGAGTCAATCATGATACTGTCGCCCAAGCCTTGCTGCTCAACCATCTGTTGCATGATTCCGTTGGCTGCCGCCGAGCGGCATATATTTCCGAGACAGACAAAAAGTATGCGGGTTGTGTTACTTGTCATCGTATTTGTGAATTTATCTTATAATGTATTTCTTGCCACCATCTCCTGATGCCGATAACAGCATCACATAAAACATGGACATTAGAATGATATTGAACAACCGAAATAAAGTTTTCATACTAGGTAGTTCTAAGAAATCATTGCACAAATGTAAGAATAAATATTAAATTAATCGCAATGTATTATGTACAAATATGTGGCATATTATTTGACGATAAGTCGTTTATGGAAAAAGTGTCAGAAAAAAAACTTGCCAGCCAAACCATTTCGCAGATGCAGAGTGCGTCAAAGGCTATATTGTTTTTACGCATGTTTGTTGGATGTGTGATTCTACTGCATGTAATAGGCAAAATGCAAACTTATGACAACCTGGTTATTGCTTACCCTTCATATTTGGGATTCTCGTCGGCAACCACTTTGTCATTGACTATTATCTTTCAGGCCCTGTTTGCTGCCTTTATTATGATAGGCATTGCCACCAGATTGGTTTCCGTTATTATGTTAATTGCCACCCTATTATCAATTGGTGAAATGATGCAGATGGAGATGACCACCATGGCAAATCTGAAACTCGATTTTCTCTATCTTGGAATATATATCACATTGATTATATCGGGCAGTGGGACATATGGGTTTAATGTTCCATGGATGTATGGAAAAAGTGATTAATTTAGGCCACTTGAGGCATAAAATGTCCTAAACGGGTTGAATGTCGGTCAATTTGACTTATGAGGTGAATAATCCACAAAAAAAAGTTATACCTTTGTCATTCGAAATATAATAAAGATATGCGTGATATGAAGAAGTTTGTCATGTTACTTGTTATGATGGTCGCTACCATTGCGGCTATGGCTCAGCAAGAAGGGAAGGAGGTTGCGGTTGCATTGCCTCACAAGGTTACAGATCTCACTTTGATAGATTTGAGAAGTAAGCCAGCAAATCTTCCTTATTATGGCGAGAAGAATTTGCTGATATTCTATGTTGATCCTGACAAGCACAAGCAGAATGAGGAGTTTGTGTATGATATGGAGTATAATCATCGTGCTGCGGGTGAAAATATTGAGGGTTTTGGAATTATCAACCTTAAAGATACAATGTTCCCTAATGGTATAGTTCGCATGCTTGCTCGAAAACGTACCGAGAAAAATGGAGCTACAATCGTTGCCGACACCGACCATATAGTTGCCGAAAAATGGGGATTGGGCGATTGTAATAATATGTTTGTATTGATGATTGTCAGCAAAGAGGGAGAGCTGGTATTCTGTCGCAAAGGAGAATTTACCGAGCAGGACAAGGCTGATTTCTATGAAATAATTGAGAAATATCGATAGTCTCAATGCTAAAGAGAAAGTGGCTTATAATAAGTGTCTTACTCTCTTTATCAGGAAATGCCGCTGCGCAAGATATAGACAATTCAACCATTACACCATTAACTGTTGCGCCAATAGATTACGATGCCGTAGCCTATCAGCTTAATCGTGCATCGCAACCTGCTGTGTGGCAAAGAGTTGCGATGTGGTTTATGAAGAGCCATGCCGAGGGGTGTGATGATAGAAAAAACACAATAGATGGCAACGTAGGCATAGGATACTCCTTGGAGAGTGAATGGACTGCGGCTGCGATTCTTAAGGGGCGCTACTTGTTAAAATCAAAACATGAAGCACTACCCTTCTCTACAACCGCCTTGGCGGGGGTGGCATCGGTAAATGGTGTCTTTCGATTAAAAGCCGATAATGAGTTTGTATTCAGCCCCAAGTGGTGCTTGAGATTAAGTGTCGGAGGAGGCTCTGTGCCTACAAAGTTTTGGGGGTTGGGTTATGAGGCGGCAGCAAGAAACCTAATGTCGGGATATGTGCGCAGGGATTTTGGCCTGAATGTCGAATGTGTGCGTTGTGTGGTTGCCGGTTTAACGCTGGGCGTAGAGGTGGATTTTAGCCATGTTGCGGCTAAAGATGTGAAGCCTTTGGCGATGGAGTACCTGCAAGTGAAAAATGCAGGTTGCTTTGAAATCTCCACAACGGGCATAGGCCTAATGGCAGAGTATGACGGGAGAGCTTTGCGACAAGAACAGGCGCAAGGAGCCTACTTGCAATTACGAGGCAGCCTACATCCTTCCATGCTTGGCGACAACGACCTCACTTTATGGCATGTGGAGGCTACGGCAAAATATCACCAGCCTCTGTGGCGGACAGGGACGCTGGCACTTGACGCATATGCCGATATGTGGTCGGAAGATACGCCATGGTTATATTGGGCAAAGGTGGGCGGTACAAAGTATATGAGAGGATACTATTATGGCCGATATACAGACAGGAAGATGGTTACGATACAAGCCGAGCTGTGTCAAAAAATTTATGGAATATTGAGTGGCGTTGCGTGGGCCGGAGCTGGAAGTGTGTTTGCAACATATAGCTCATTTGACATTCATAAGCTATTGCCCAATTATGGTGTAGGCTTAAAAATGGCGGTGGCCGGGAATATGGTATTGGGTGTTGATTATGGTTTTGGACGTGATACTCGTGGTATTATAATTAATATAAATGACACCTTCTAAAATACATAGATGGATAAGAGATATTAACGCTTTGCAATTGTCGGTAATGTTTGTGGCGTCGCTGATGATTCCTGTGCTGATTTTGACTTATACGGAGCATAATCCCCTCTGGACATCAATTGCGTGCGTGATGATACCTCTGGGCGGCTACACTCTTTTTGCAGCCCTGACATGTCATTCAGGTTGGATGGTGTGGCTTGGTTTTCCGTTTATATTCCTGAGCGCATTCCAGATAGTACTATCATATCTGTTCGGAAACTCGGTTGTTGCTGCCGACATGTTTCTCAATCTTCGAACGACAAATCCAGGCGAGGCGACAGAACTATTGGCAAACATATACCCTGCAGTTATTGGCGTTATGCTGGTTTATATCCCGCTGCAGTGGCTCGCAACAACGCATATTCGCCGACGCGTACTGCTGCGCAGTCAAGCACGCATGAAGATGGTTGTGACGGGCGCGGTGTGTTTTATATTGGGATGCCTTGTGCTGGTGTGCGGTTGTAATCGAAGTATAAAGCATGTAGTGCGTGATGAGCTGTTCCCTGTAAATGTCATTTACAACATGGGGGTTGCCCTCTCGGAGTCTAACAAAATATCGAATTTTCATACTACGGCGAAAAATTTCAAGTATAACCCACAACGACACTCTTCGGCTCAATGCCGTGAAGTGTACGTGTTGGTAATTGGTGAGGCATCACGTGCAGCTTCGTGGCAGATGTTTGGATATGAACGCGAAACCAATCCATTGCTGTCAAGACGCGAGGATTTGGTGCTGTTCAAAAACGTCATCACCCAAAGCAATACCACCCACAAAAGTGTGCCAATGATGCTGTCTTCGGTGCATACCTCTCAACATAGGGAACTGTATCATAGGAAGGGGATTCCTGCGCTATTTAACGAGGCGGGGTTTACTACTTATTTCATATCGAATCAGTCGCCTCAAGGTGCTATGATTGATAATTTGGCGCACGATGCTCTGCATGTAGAGTATGTGGGTCCTCCGCACTTGGATGTGCAGTTGGTAGAGGCTATGCGTAAGGCTTTGAAGGAGGAAAAATCTGATAAAATATTGTTTATACTGCACTCCTACGGCTCGCATTTTAGCTATCACCAACGTTATCCGCGTGAGTTTGCCCGCTTTGTGCCTGACGATGATGTGGCCGTAACACGCAAAAACATAGAGATGATACGTAACGCATACGACAACTCGATACGCTACACTGATTACTTTTTGAATGAGGTAATATCTACACTTGAAGAGTTGGATGGGGTTTCAACCGCCATGTATTACTGCGCTGACCATGGTGAAGATTTGTTCGATGGAACAAAAAAGCGTTTTCTGCACGCCTCCCCTACTGTTACCTATCACCAATTACATGTGGCGTCGTTGGCATGGTTTTCTCCAATATACAAGGGGTTATATGCTCACAAGGTCGAGGCCGCACGTGGAAATACCATGGCGCCTGCTACTACATATTCTGTATTTCATACAATGGCCGATATGGCCGATATGCGTTCTCCTTACATTATGCGTGATGCATCTTTGCTGAATCCCTATTTCGACTATGGAGCTGCGCGATATTATCTTGACGACCATAACCGTGCCGTAAAGTTAGACCGTAACATAGGAATTGACAGCGAGGAGCGCAAGTTTTTTATTGAGCATGGTATAGAGCTGTAATCCCGAAAGGGGTTGTAAAATACAAAGGGTTATGCTGGAAAGCATAACCCTTTGTATTTGTTCAAGACTGAGATTATTTCTTAGCCTCCTCAACAGATACCTTGCGGAACTCCTTCAAAAGCTTTGTAAGCTCCAAAGCAGCCTTACGTGCGCGAGTACCAGCAGCCTTGTTATTCTTCTCTACCTGAGCAGCTGCATTTACTGAGAAAAGCTCAATCTGAGCATTGATCTGATCAACTAAATTTTTCATGACTAATAATTTTATTGGTTTGTATTTGTGCAAATATATGAAATTTTCTAATAACCAAATAATTTCATGCAAAAAAAATGTTAAAAATATCGTGCAGTCCACTGCTATGAAGCGTTTTAACGCCCAATGGCATATTTTTTGACCGCATAATGTTATAAAAATAGATTTCTTATGCGACAGAATGTGTATATACTTTTGATTGTTACAGCTCTAACGATGTCGGGGTGTGAACACAAAACAGTATCAAAGAGTAATGAGCCCAGATTGAAAATTGAGGTGCAAGCCCTAAGGGCTGACTCTATTCTTATGAACTATGAATTTACAACACATCTTAAAAGTGGTTACGATGCGGTGATTCAGCCTCGTGTTAGCGGTTACCTTCAGCGCTCTTACATCAAATCGGGAGAGCCCGTAAAACGAGGAGATTTGCTTTTTGTTATTGATGCAAATCTGCTCAATACCACCATGCGTGCGGCGCAGGCCGACCTGCTGTCGGCTCAAGCTAAGGAGAGTGAAGCAAAAAATAATTATGAGCGTGCTTTGCCTCTGGCTTCACAGGGAGCTATTAGTCAGACGCAGATGGATGAGTATAAAACCACATTCGCAGCGGCACGTCAGGCGGTGCAATCGGCACGCCAACAACTTGAAAACGCCCGATTGCAGGTGGGTTATACGCGCATTTATGCTCCGATAAGTGGTATCGTGGCAGCCACTTCGGCTCATGAAGGCGATTATGTCGGTGCCGGAACGCAATTCTCGACCCTGACAACCATATCAAATATGGATACACTGAAAGCCGAGATATCAATCCCCACATCGTTGTATTTACGCTATGCGTCGGTCGGGCGAGCCTCCTATGATAACAGAGATTTACTATCCGATATTAGTCTTTATCTTGACGATGGTGTAGAGTATGAACAGCGTGGAGTATATGATTACACGCAGCAGAATATTTCACCTACAGCAGGAACCATCACCCTGGTGGTTAAATTTCCTAATCCCGACTCATATCTAAAGGCTGGAGAATATGCACGCATTAGAGCAGGTATGGGCCGTAAACAATTGGTGGTATTGGCTCCTCAAAAGTCCGTTGAAAGAGTGCAGGGTGTGAGTTATGTGTGGATTATAGACAAGGACTCTACCGCACATTATCGTAGGGTTGAAGTGGGTGAGAGTTATGGTTCGCAGTTTGTCATCACCAGCGGACTTCAGGCCGGGGAGATGGTGGCACTGATGGGAAGTCAGAAATTGCGTGAAGGAATGAAGGTTACACCGATAATAAAAGAGTAGTCATGGGAGAATTTTTTATCAAGCGGCCTGTATTTGCCATATCGTTGGCAATAGCCATGACATTGCTGGGAGTTGTGTCACTCACGAACCTTGCCATTGAGCAATATCCCAACATCACACCGCCCGTGGTGCAGGTGTCGGCGACTTATCCCGGAGCAGATGCGCAGACTGTGAATAATTCGGTGGCAACACCTTTGGCACAAGGTGTTATGGGTGTGAGCGACATGCTTTACATGCAGACCACAAGTGCCAACGATGGGTCGATGAATATGCAGGTGACCTTCGATGTGGGCTCCTCGCCTGATATGGATGCCATATTTACCCAGAACAATGTGGCGGCAGTCACCTCGCAGCTACCTCAAGCCGTAGTTGAACAAGGCGTGGTGACGCGCAAAAGCCAGACGGGATTCTTGATTGTCTATGCTCTGTCGAGCGATGGACGTTACGATGATGAGTTTCTGTCAAACTACGCCTTGATAAATCTCGAAAATGATTTGCTGAAGATAAATGGCGTGGGTAATGTGACCATCATGGGAGCCGGAGAGTATGCCATGCGAATATGGATAAAGCCCGACAGACTACACTATTATGGATTGGATTTGGCGCAAGTTGTGGAGGCTATTGAGGTGCAGAGTGCCATATATCCCGCCGGTAAGTTCGGTGCGGAGCCTATGGATGAGAATCTCGCCTACACCTACACGGTTGTTCTGCCTCCACAGATATCCACCGCCGAAGAGTTCGGACAGATTATAGTTTCAATGGATGAGTATGGCAATGAAATAAGGCTCTCGGATGTGGCCGACATTGAGCTCGGAAGTCAAACCTACAACATGCGTTCGCTGCTGGGTGAAAACCCTTCGGCTATGATTGTCATCTATCAAGAGCCTGGCTCTAATGCTGTGGAGGTTGGTGAACGTGTAAGGGCTGTTGTGGCAAATATGAAGGAGAAACTACCCGATGGTATCGAGATATATACGGTGGTGGATGCCACACAAAGCATCAAGGGCGGCGTGTGGGATATTGTCAAGACGCTTGTGCTGGCCCTTGTGCTGGTTATTGCCATCATATATCTGTTCCTTCAGGATTGGCGGGCTACACTCATTCCATTGGTGGCTATTCCTGTGTCGCTGGTGGGTGCGTTTGTGGTATTCCCATTGCTGGGGTTCTCGCTGAATGTGATATCCTTGCTCGGCATGGTGCTGGCTATCGGGTTGGTTGTGGATGACGCCATAATAGTTGTGGAAGCTGTGCAGGCAGGTATTGAGCGGGGAGTTGAGCCCAAGAAGGCAACCCTTGAAGCCATGCGCAAGGTGTCATCACCCATCGTTGCTACCACTGTGGTGTTGCTGGCGGTTTTCCTGCCTGTTTCGTTTATTGGCGGCATTACGGGTTTGATGTTTCAGCAGTTTGCCATAACGGTGGCTGTGGCAATACTCTTCTCGGCATTTAATGCCCTGACCCTCTCCCCTGCTCTGGCATCAATTATTCTGCGGCCGCACAAGCCCGCTGAACGGGGATTCTTCAAAGCCTTTAATCGTTTTGTGGATAACGTTCTGCACAGATATGATGGCTTCACTTCAATAATTGTAAGCCATGCGTTGCGCACAGCCTTGTTTGTAGGTGCAACCGTTGCCGTGATGGCTATTGCATGGCAGTGGCTGCCTACAGGATTCTTACCCGAGGAGGATGAGGGTTATGTGATGGTGATGGTCTCGACGCCTGAGGCATCATCCTTGCCTACGACATTGTCGGCTATGCAGCACGCCGAGAAAATCATAGCCTCACGCCCCGAAGTGGAGTATTCGGCCCTGGCTGCGGGATTCAACCTCATGGCGGGCATAAACTCATCTTCCAGCGGTGTGATATTTGTGGTGTTAAAGGATTTCTCGCAGCGCAAGCTGTCTGCTGGCAAAATAGCACAATTATTAACCGAAGAGCTGTATGTGGCAGTTCCCGAAGCCCAATGCTATGCCTTTATTCCGCCATCGATTCCGGGCTTGGGAACTACGTCGGGTGTGACGTTTCAGTTGCAGGACCTTGAGGGCCGTGGAAGCGGTTATCTTGCGCAGTATGCCAACGAGATGATTGACTCGCTGCAAAGTGATAAATCGGTGGCCTCGGCATCAACACAATTCACGTTGGGCATACCTCAAAAACGCATATCCATACGCAAGCGTCAAGCCTTGAGCGAGGGCGTTGCATTGAAGGATATATACTCAACATTATCAACCTATTTGGGTAGTAGTTATACGGGAAATTTCAACCGTTTTGGAAAACTATACCAGATATACGCCCAGGCGGCGGCAGACAGACGCCAGAACGCTCGCTCGTTGGATAGCTATTATGTGAACAATGCACAGGGCGAGAGCGTGCCTCTGTCGGCCTTTGTCGAGGTCAGTGACACCACGGGTGCAGAGTTTATCACACAGTTCAATCAATCGGAGTCTATTATGGTGTCGGTTACCCCGGCGCAGGGCACTTCTACGGGATATGTCATGCGGCTAATTGAGCAAAAAGCCGATAAGTTATTGCCCGACGATGTGGGATATACATGGAGCGGCATATCGTATCAGGAGGCGCAGACTTCCAAGAATGGAGCTTTTGCCTACCTGCTGGCGTTGATATTCGTCTATTTGGCATTGGCGGCGTTGTATAATAATTGGGGGTTACCGTTGGCAATTATCATGAGCGTGCCGGTGGCCGTTGTGGGCGCACTGTTTGCCATGCTGGGTGCGCATATATTCAGGGATGTCTATGTCAATAATATCTATTTCCAGATTTCGCTCGTGATGCTTATCGGTCTGGCATCGAAGAATGCCATTCTGGTGGTTGAGTATGCCAACACTATTTACCAGTCATCGCCAACGATAAGCCTCTCTAAAGCCGCCATGATGGCAGCAAAGGAGCGTGTGCGCCCAATTATAATGACCGCATTTGCCTTTATTCTGGGTGTTGCTCCTATGATTTTTGCATCGGGCATATACTCCACAGCACGCAACATTATGGGTGTGGCACTGGTTGGAGGCATGTTGCTCGCTACCATCGTGGGCATTTTTCTCTACCCTGCCACATATTTTCTGGTGGCCAAATGGGGAGGCATGACCAAACGGACGGTAACTGTGGCATTGCTTGCCGTTGTTGTCAGTTCGTGTGCTACACGATTGGAAGCTCCGCGGGTAGATATGCCGCAAGATTATCTCTATCGGGATGCTGTCGTGGAGAATGGCGAGGAACTTAAGGGAGAGTGGTGGCAAATATATCAGGACCCTACGCTTGATTCGCTTGAGGAGTATGCTCTGTCAAACAATCGAGATTTGGCCATTGCCGCACTACGTGTCGAGGCTGCACGAAAATCGTTGTCGGTGGCACGTGCCGAGTATCTGCCGTCAATAGCTGCCGTATTTGATATCGGAGCGGAATCTACGGCCAAAGAGCGCAATATATATAACTTTGCATTGCAGCCCACAGTGTCGTGGAATGTGTCGTTGTTTGGAGCATTGAAACACACAAAGCTTGAAGCACAGGCGCAGATATTGTCTTCCGAGTGGAGCTATCGTGGTGTGTTGCTCTCACTCACAAAAGAGGTGGCAGAGTCATACTTCACATTGCGTCAGGCACAGCAGAGTCTAAGGCTTGCCCACCAAAGCCTTGCTTTGCGAGAGGAGCAGGTGCGGCTGATTACCCAAATGCTGCAACGCGGATTTGCTACACAACTTAATCTTGCTCAGGCCGAGAGCCTTGCTTTTGATGCGCGGGCCGATGTGGCGAAGTATGAGCGCAGTGTTGTGCAGACTATGCTTGCGCTCTCTACCATGCTGGGCGTGATGCCTAATGGTGACATAACTCCTTTCAAGGAGCTTGCCGCCACTCAGCTGCCCTCGTTGCCCGGTGTCGGAGTGCCTGCCGATGTGCTTACCAAACGCCCCGATGTCATGGAGTCGTATTACGACTTGCAGGCTGCGGCTGCCAGAGTGGGCATAGCGCGCAGCAACAGATTTCCGACCATTTCATTGACAGGTAGTGGAGGCTTGATAAGCTCTGCGGCAAAGCAATTTTTTGATGATGGCAAATGGGGATGGAGTGCTACGGCAAGCATTGCGCAACCACTGTTCTCGTTTGGGCGGCTGAAGCGCAGCGAACAGATTGCTCGCCTTGAGTATGAGCAGGCTGTAAAGGACTATGAGCATACGGTCATTAGCTCGGTGAAGGAGGTTGAGAGTGCGCTGATAGCAATATCTACGTTCACAAAGCAGATTGAAAGCTATGAGAAGTTTGTTGTGGTAAACAAGCAGGTGGCAGACCTTACACGAGCAATGTACGAAAGCGGCTTTGATGACTATCTTGATGTGATTTCCACCCAGCAGACGTGGTATGAATCGCAAATGGCGCTGATTGCGCTTGTGGCGCAACAATATATCAACTATGCCGAACTGGTGATGGCTTTGGGTGAGGGATGGCAAGAGTTGGAAAGTGAGAAAAAATAGTTATATTTGTGACATGGGAACAAATTGGCAGAACATAGCGGTGGGCATCATCCTTGTTATGGTCGTGGCTTGGCTTATAAGAGCATTGCTGCGGACATTCTCTGCGCGTCGCTATACCAGGTGCGGCTCATGTGACGATGCCGCTTGCCCATATAGGAACAGGGAGGAGGATTGCAACAAAAAAGGGACTACCGAGTAGCCCCTTTTATTGTAATATGTTATGCAACCATCAGTATCAACAGCTGTGCTGTGAGAACTCTCAGGAACATCACCACAGGATACACCGTTGCGTAACCCACAGCAGGCATATCATTGCCAGCGGTTGCGTTGGCATAACCCAATGCTGGTGGGTCGGTAACGCTACCTGCCATAAGACCCATCAGTGTGTAGTAGTTCATTTTGAGCTTCAGACGTGCAAATATTCCCACAATAAGAAGTGGCAACACGGTGATGATGAATCCATATCCAATCCAGCGATAACCGCCATTGATGATTGCGTCAACAAATCCGTCTCCAGCTCCGATGCCCACACCGGCAAGGAACATGGCAAGACCCACCTCACGCAACATAAGGTTGGCACTCATCGTAGTGTAGGTAACCAAATGGAAGTGTGGGCCAAAACGACCAATCAATATTGCTATAATCAATGGGCCTCCCGCCAGACCGAGTTTCACGGGCTGTGGAATATTCATCAAAGGAATAGAGCCGAACAACACACCCAGCGCAATACCAAAGAAGATGGTGAGTAGCTGTGGCTCGTTGAGTTTCTTCATTGAGTTACCCAACACGCCCGCAACCTGCTCGATGGCCTTCTCCTGTCCTACGACCATTACCTTATCGCCAATCTGCAACTCCATGCCCTGGTATGGCAACAGGTCAATACCCGCACGGTTGATGCGTGTGATGTTGATGTTGTACTTTGTACGTAGACGCAGGTCGGAGAGCTTCTTGCCATTGATTGATGACTTGGTGATGACAATGCGGCGCGACACGAGTTGTGTAGGTGATTCTGCACCCGTGCCCCACTCTTCCTTGCTCATCTCTATGGGTTGTCCCAAAAATGCTACAACGGCCTCATAATCCTCGGGTGAGCATATCAAACGCAACTTCTCACCTATGCGCAATGTACTTGTGCCATCAGCAATGGTAATAGAGCCATCGTCGTGCATGATGCGAGAAATGACAAATGAACGATTTACCAAATCCCTGAGGTGAGCAATGGTGTGACCCTCCAATGCGCCGTTGGTAAATATCAACGAGTAGCGGTTCACGTTTGAGTGGTCGCTACTCATAGCCTCCAGCGCCTTGTTCTCCTCAGCGAAGTTGACGCGTGTGATAAATCGTACTGCAATGATAGACAAAATGATACCTACAACACCCAACGGATAGGCTACTGCATAACCCAAAGCTATCGAAGGGTCGTTGATGCCTGTTGAGTCGGCGTAGGCTTGCTGGGCAGCACCAAGTCCGGGAGTGTTGGTAACAGCACCCGACATAATACCGACCATTGTAGGCATAGGTGTGCCCGTTGCAAGGTGGATGATGTATGTGGTCAAGGCTCCAAGTGCTACAACGGCTGCCGCGCAACTTACCATTTTGATTCCACCCTCCTTAAACGATGAGAAGAAACCCGGGCCTACCTGCAAACCGATGGAGAACACAAAGAGTATCAGACCAAACTCCTTGATAAAATGCAATGTGTTGTGATCAACGGTCATGCCGAAATGACCAGCCGCAATTCCCACAAAGAGAATCCATGTCACTCCAAGTGAGATGCCTCGAATCTTGATTTTGCTGAGCACGATACCCAGCGTAATCACCAATGATAGTACCAGCACAGTGTGCGCAATACCATCGCCCATAAACAGCGAATAAAGCCAATTCATGATAAGACTCTTTTTTTGAATTTATTAACCTGAAATATTCCTAACCGAGTGCAAAGGTAGTGTTATTAAATAAATTAAAAAACTCTTTCGGGTAAAATGTTGCCTAAATTGGTAAAAAATGCAAAAAATCAGTGTCAAGACAAGATAAAAAGCTATTTTGAGATGGATTTTTTGAATCATCGATTTAATTTCATATCTTTGCACTGTCAAACGGGGGTGACCGGTTTTGACAGCTTGTAGAGTTTGATTGTAAGCACGTCGAGCGTTGTGTGGTAGCTCGTAAATATCAACACTCAAACTACAAATGGCAATAATAGCTATGCACTCGCTGCCTAATTTTCCAGGAAAATTAGCTTAATCCGCGAGCCCAAGGAGGCTTGCAGACGAGTATCCCGAATGGCGACTGCGCCCTTTAGTTGTTGTTCATATGGGGTATCATCTTTTAAGGGATAGTGCGTTATGTGTCTCGGTTAGC
>JAFOHD010000064.1 GCA_017421945.1 Alistipes sp.
TGGATCATCTATCGGCAACTCAACAACTTTGCCCGATTCGCAGGTGTAACCTCCCGCGTGGAAGATTTCAGAGTTGTTTTTGTAGACATCCTGTCTTAAAAGCTGTCCTTTTCGTGGTCCCGCCTGCGCTCTCTCTGCGGCATACACTCTATCCCAAGCGGGGAAGTTCATCGGCTTGCTCATAATAAAGAGTTTTGGTTAATATATTATATAGGTTGTACCTAATTTTCAATTACCTTAATTCCATAATTTTCATATAGTTAAGCATTTGACATTTGGAAATATGTAATGTCTGGGGATTGATGCGGCCTTCAAAAAAGGATTAATTAGGCTTATTGTTGAGTACAAATTTATAATATTATAATTGAAATAACAAAACCGTATGGGGATTTACCGTTTTTAACCTTGGTCTTTGTTAATCTACAGTATTTAGATAAAGCTCATAGAGTGTCAATCTCTCGTTGCAAGGTGTCAAGAAATTTCGCAGCGTGGGCACCGTCCATTTGGGTATGGTGGAATTGGAACGACACGGTCAGCGTTGTCTTAAACAACCCTCGCTTGTATTTGCCCCAAATCATAAACGGATTGTTGAAAACGCCGCTATACATACCCACCGCACCATCTATTTCGTATTGCGCCAAAGCCGAGGTGCCGATAACCATACTATCCTCCGAGAGGTCGTGGTCGGTGCAACTCTCCGCCACCTGCTTCGTCAGACGCAGATAGTCGCTATTGAACTGTGCCAAATCCTCGCTGTAAGGCAGGTCACACGAACTAACCTCGCCCGCCGTGTTGGCAACAATGGTATTTACGGCAATGGTGTCGTACTGCATCAATTTGTCGCCCACGGGCAACATGTAGAATTCCTTAACCTGCACGGCGGCACGACCAATGCAGTAGCACACCAACATATTGAATTTAAGCCCTCGCTTGCGGCTAATTCTCACAAGGCGCGAAACATCGAGCGTCTTGAAAAATGTAACCATCGGATTGGGTGCCTGCATCCACATCTCGAATGCGTATGCACGGGTAGTATGTTTTGGATCAATCTCTCTCATAGCTGTAATTTTTTTTGATAAAGGGTCGCAAAGGTAATAAAATATAGCCAATATTCAATAAGTTAAGCACTTTGTTGCTACACCCCGAGTTAGTGGAGCCGACCTCGTTGGAAGTCGGCTCCTGCCTGCATGCTTATTCTTGCATCAGTCAGCAATGATCTGAGTTAGGTTTGCCGTTTAGGCTTGATAATCGGTAGGACTGTCGAAAAGTTAGGCGGGACTTGAAGCGCAGTGGGGGATAACCCATGCTCGCTCACGCCACACTCCCGCTAATGCAGAAGCCGTAAGGTGGTTAATCCATTCTGAGTTCCTACTATATACGAGTGGTGATTTGTGTTGGGTGTCGCAACTTGGTGAAAATCTGTCAGAATTAACTCTCTGCCAAGCGAAAATTGCAAGCATGAAAAGGTGTCGCCTTCCTACATCTTCGCGTTTTCCCATTTATGGATTGCTCGGCACTCGAGACACTCACCTTCCTTGATTGTGTGCGCTATATTAAGGAGGAAAGCTGCAATGGATGCAAGTCTTTGAAAAACATCTATGTACCAGCCAAGAAGGGCGACTACTACAAGAAACGTTTTACAGAGGAGTTGCACCCTCTTATCGTGGAGCTTGAAGCTAAAAAGAAGAAGTAAATAATGCTTCAATTGATGCTAATCATAATAAGATGTTTTAGCTAGATTATTAAATTGAAAAACGCTTGTCTAATTAGGCAGGTGTTTTTTGTTGAAATTTTTCCATATCTCTGCGGCAGTAATTACCGACAGAATCTGAAGGAGTGTATTTGGCACTCCTTTCTCTTTTGGTGTGATTATACCATAAATTTTATCAATCAGTTGCTACGAATTGAATATTTTTACACTATTATGACTATATTTGCAAAAAGTGAATCAAGGAATGAAAGTAACAATTCTTCAACGCGATATAGTGTGGTGTGCTCCAGAGACGAATTTAAGGCGTGCGAGTGAGGCTATCGACCGCAATCCGGGGGCGGATATTTATGTGCTTCCCGAGATGTTCTCAACGGGATTTTGTACCGAGCCTCATGGTGTAGCAGAGGGTGAGTGCGGAGCAACACTTATGTGGATGCAACGAAAAGCCGCCGAGGTAAATGCTGCCATTGCCGGCAGCGTGGCAGTCGAGGTGGAAGGGCGTTTTTATAATCGTTTTTACTTTGTAAAGCCAGATGGCGGGGTGGCATATTACGACAAGAAACACCTGTTTACTTATGGAGGTGAGCATCTGCGATTTACTGCCGGTGCAGAACGTAAGATTGTGGAGTTTCGTGGGGTGAGAATATTGCTTCAGGTGTGCTACGATTTGCGTTTCCCCATTTGGGCCCGCAATCGTGGTGATTATGACATGATTCTTTATGTTGCAAGCTGGCCCACGCCACGTATCTCGGCATGGAGTGCGTTGCTGGTGGCACGAGCAATTGAGAATCAGTGCTATGTGGCAGGTGTGAACAGAGTAGGCACAGACCCTACGTGTGAGTATAACGGGGCGAGCGTGGTGATAAACCCCTACGGAGAGGTGATAGCAGAGTGCGCCACAGGCAAGGAGTGTGAGGCGTTTGCAGAGGTGGACATGGTTGCGCTTAACGCCTTTCGTGAGAAGTTCCCCGTATTGAATGATGCAGATATTTAGTTAGGAGAAAATATATGATTTCAAAAAGATTACTATTAGGTGATGAGGCTATCGCATTAGGAGCCATCCACGCTGGCATAAGTGGCGTGTACGCATATCCGGGCACCCCATCTACCGAGATAACAGAGTTTATTCAGGCCAATGCTCCCGAGGTGCGCAGCCGCTGGTGTACAAACGAAAAGACAGCCATGGAGGCTGCTCTGGGAATGTCGTATGCGGGCAAGCGCGCATTGGTGTGCATGAAGCATGTGGGAATGAATGTGGCGGCCGATGCTTTTGTCAATTCGGCCATTACGGGTATTAACGGAGGTTTGGTGATGCTGGCGGCAGATGACCCCTCGATGCACTCGTCGCAGAACGAGCAGGACTCACGTTTCTATGGCAAGTTTGCCATGATTCCTATCCTTGAGCCCTCATCGCAGCAGGAGGCTTACGACATCATGCCTTATGCCTTTGCTCTCTCGGAGCAGATGCGTCTGCCCGTGTTGCTGCGTGTGGTTACACGTCTGGCCCACTCTCGCGCTGGGGTTGAGACTGCTACTCCGATGGAGCAGAAGCCACTGAACCCCGACAACGAGCGTACACATTGGGTACTTTTGCCTGGCAATGCCCGCCGACAATACGCATCGCTTGTTGAGAAGCAGGCGCAGTTGCATGCGTCGGCAGAAACATCCATATACAATAAGTTGCACCATGCAGAGCGTGCTCCTATTGGTGTTGTGGCTTGCGGTATAGCATACAATTATGTTATGGAGAATAAGCCTGCAAAGATGGGTGTGCCTGTGTTGAAAATCTCGCAATATCCCGTGCCTGAAGTGTTGGTTAAGGCGTTGGCCGATAAGTGTGATGTACTCCTTATTGCCGAGGATGGTCAGCCTGTTGTGGAGGAGTATGTGAAGACTTTGCTGGGTGCCGATTACCCCGTTAAAGGCCGTCTTACGGGCGATTTGCCACGCATGGGCGAGCTTACCCCCGATAGTGTAGGTAAGGCGTTGGGTGTAGAGGTCGGGCAGTCGTTCACTGCTGCCGAGAATGTTGTTCCTCGCCCACCCGCATTGTGTCAGGGCTGTGGCCATAGAGATGTGTATGATGCGCTGAACAGAGTGGCCAGGGAGTATGACGATGCCCGCATATTTGGCGACATTGGTTGCTATACGTTGGGTGCATTGCCTCCATTTCGTGCTATTGACTCATGTGTCGATATGGGAGCTTCAATCACTATGGCAAAGGGCGCTGCCGATGCAGGCGTACACCCCTCAATTGCCGTGATTGGCGACTCGACATTCACCCATTCAGGTATTACGGGTTTGCTCGACGCAGTGAATGACAATTCACGCATCACTGTCGTCATTTCCGACAACCTCACCACCGCAATGACCGGCGGCCAGGACTCTGCGGGAACAAACAAGTTTGAGGCTATATGTCTGGGGCTGGGTGTTGAGCCTGCTCATGTGAGAGTGGTTGTGCCATTGCCTAAAAACATGGAGGAGATAACACGCATCATACGTGAGGAGATTGAATACGATGGGGTTTCGGTGATTATACCCCGCCGTGAGTGCATACAGACCCTGAATCGTAAACTTCGTAAAAAAAGAGCCCAAGAGTAATGAAGAAAGATATAATATTGGCAGGTGTTGGAGGACAAGGCATCCTCACCATTGCAACAATCATAGGTGATGCGGCCGCTGTGGCCGGTTTGCACCTTAAGCAGGCCGAGGTACACGGCATGAGCCAGCGTGGCGGTGACGTGCAGTCAAACCTGCGCCTATCAACCGAGGAGATTTACTCCGACCTGATACGACAGGGCGCAGCCGACCTAATCATCTCGATGGAGCCCATGGAGGCGTTGCGTTACCTCCCTTATCTAAATGCGGACGGTGGTGTTGTGACATCGTCGCACCCCTATAAGAACATCCCCAACTATCCGGATGAGGAGGCTTTGAGTGCCGAGTTGCAAGCATTGCCACATGCCGACATCCTGCCTATCGAAGATTTGGCAAAGCAGAACAACCTGCCCAAGTGTGCCAATGTAGTGCTGCTGGGTATGGCGGCAAAGCATATTGAGATTCTCTCTCCGGAGGAGCTACGTGAAAGCATAAAGAGAGTGTTTGCATCAAAGGGCGAGAAGGTTGTGGAGATGAACTGCCAGGCGTTTGACATTGGTCTTAATGCCGTAACGAAGTAAAGAGTATGAAGATTTTTAGTGAAGAGTTGGTTGCAAGAGCCGTGAAGGAGTTGCACATTGCGGACCTCTCGCGTGCGACAATTGGCGAGGTGTTGCTTGTTGCGCAGTATCTTGAGCGGGAGACTGGCATCCCTTTTATCCGTATGGACCAGGGTTCACCGGGTCTGCCCGTAAACAGATATGGTGTGGAGGCCGAGAAGGCTGCTCTTGACCGTGGTGTGGGCTCGCAGTATCCTGCAGCGGCAGGTGTCCCTGAACTAAAGCATGAGGCGTCACGCTTTGTGAAGGCTTTCTTGAATGTAGATATCTCGGCGCGCGCATGTGTCCCCACCGTGGGAAGCGTGGCAGGCTCATTCGGCTCATTTATTGCCTGCACGCAATGCATGCCGGGGAAGAATAAAGTACTATTCATTGACCCTGGATTTCCTATCCAGAAGTCGCAGTTGAGGGTGGTAGGAGCCGACTGGGTGGAGTTTGATATTTACCACCACCGAGGCGAGGCTCTGCGTAGCAAGATGGAGGATATGCTCTCTGGAGGTGATATTGCCGCCATCGTTTACTCCAACCCCAACAACCCTGCATGGATATGTCTTGAGGAGGCGGAGCTGAAGATTATCGGCGAGCTCGCCACCAAGTACGATGCTATTGTTTTGGAGGATATGGCATACTTCTGCATGGATTTCCGCCATGATATGGGACATCCGTTCTGCCCGCCCTATCCGCCCACGGTAGCGCGCTACACCGACAACTATATACTGATGCTGTCATCGTCAAAGATATTCAGTTATGCCGGTCAGCGAATGGCCTTGACATGTGTCAGCGACAAGCTCTTTGACCGTCACTTCCCAGCTCTTGCCGAGCGATATAAGGATGCGGGCGTATTTGGTCAGACACTTATAGCATCCATCCTTTATATGATAACATCAGGCTGCACGGCGTCCACCCAGTATGCCTATGCCGAGATGTTGCGTCTTTCGACCGAGGGCGAGATAAACTTCGTGGAGGATACACGCGAGTATGCCATTCGTGCCGAGCGAATGAAAAAGATATTTACCGACAACGGTTTTCATATTGTCTATGATATGGACGTAACGCAGCGCGTGGGTGATGGTTTCTTCTTCACCATTGGCTACGGTGACATGAGCGGTGGAGATTTGCTCACAGAGCTACTGTATTACGGCGTGAGCAGTATTTCACTCGCCACCACGGGCAGTGAGCAGCAGGGCGTAAGAGCCTGCACATCGCGTATGCGTGAGGATTTGTACGATGTGATGCGTGAGCGCATGGAGGCGTTTCACGCCGACCATCCATTGAAGAAAATTTAGTCAAAACAAATAGCTAGAAAGTATGATTTGGAACCCAAACAAAGAGTGTATGAGTCGTGAGCAGATGCATGCGTTGCAGAGCAAGCGATTACAGAAACTTGTTACCTATGTATATCACAACGTGCCATTCTATCGCAACAAGATGCAGGCGATGGACATCGCACCCGAAGATATAAAGAGTATTGACGACATTGTCAAACTGCCATTCACTACCAAGCAGGACCTGCGCGACAACTATCCCTATGGATTGCAGGCAGCACCCCCATCAGAGATTGTGCGTGTGCACGCATCTTCGGGCACTACGGGCAACCCCACAATCGTGGGTTACACCCGCAAGGATTTGGCCGTATGGTCTGAGGTGATGGCACGCTGTCTGACCGCATATGGTGTGACTCGTGATGACACCTTCTCGGTGAGCTATGGCTATGGATTGTTTACGGGAGGCCTGGGTGCGCACTATGGCGTTGAAAACCTCGGTGCAACGGTCATCCCCACCTCTACGGGCAACACCGAGAAACATATTCGCCTTATCCGCGACCTGAAGATTTCGGGTATAGCCTGCACACCTTCCTATGCGTTGTATTTGGCCGAAACGTTGGAGAAGATGGGTCTTAAGCGTGAGGATATAAGCCTTCGCATCGGTGCCTTTGGTGCCGAGCCATGGACCGAAAATATGCGCAAGGAGATTGAGGCGCGTTTGGGCTTGAAGGCGTACAACCTCTACGGCTTGAGCGAGATTATGGGCCCTGGTGTGTCGTACGAATGTTCCGAGCAGAATGGCTCACACATCAGCGAGGATCACTTCTATCCCGAAATTATCAACCCCGAAACGCTTGAGCAGTTGCCCTACGGCGAACAGGGTGAGCTGGTATTTACCACCTTAACCAAGGAGGGTATGCCGCTGTTGCGTTACCGCACCAAGGATCTCTGTACGCTTATGGATGGCGAGTGTGCCTGCGGTCGTACATCGGTCAGAATGGGACGTATTGTGGGACGTAGCGACGACATGCTGATTATACGTGGTATAAACGTATTCCCATCGCAGGTGGAGAGTGTTATTCTGGAGATGCAGGAGTTTGAACCTCAATATATGCTTGTTGTGGACCGTGCGAATAACCTTGACACATTGCAGGTACAGGTAGAGGTGCGCTGCGACTACTTCAGTGACGACATCGGTCGTATGCTTGAGTTGAAGAAACGCCTTGCCGACCGCTTGAAGAGCGTGCTGTCAATTGGTGCCGATGTCAAGCTCATGGAGCCAGGCAGCATCGAGCGCAGCCAGGGTAAGGGTAAGCATGTTATTGATAAACGAGTGTTGAAATAAAACTTTAGAAATATGACAATCAAACAATTATCTGTTTTTCTCGAGAACAAGACAGGCCGAATTAACGACGTTACCAGCACACTTGGCAAGCATGGTATAAACATGCATGCTTTCAGTATGGCCGAGACGACCGATTTTGGTATTCTGCGACTCATTGTTTCAGATGTGGAGCGTGCCGTGGAGGTTTTGCGTGCCGAGAATTTTGCCGTTATGCTCACCGATGTTGTCTGCATCCAGTGTGATAATCAGGCGGGAGCCCTCTCTGCAATTCTCGAGCACCTTTCCGAGAAGGATATCTTCATCGAGTATATGTACGCCTTTGCCGATGGAGCCAAGGCAAATGTTGTCATCCGCCCCAACAACATCTCGAGTTGTGTCGCGACCATCAAGGAGTGCAATTGCACCATCCTAAGCACCTTCAAATAGGTTGTTGCATAAAAAAAAACACCTGTCTTATTATTAGGCAGGTGTTTTTTTTAGAATATTTTATGCCACTTTTTTTGCTATTTCTAAGTTTTTTTGTATAACTTTGTAATGATAGTGAGCAAAATAATTTACCCTGACTTAAAATATTGATAAACTTATAGACCTAAGATTTGGGTAATTCCTCAAATCTTTCACCTAAAACTCAAACATTATGGCTTTTATTGATCTAGTTAGATGGGTTCCGACCGACGACGAAACCATTTATGCGTGGCGTTTCCCGCACACAAATCTTAGTACAATGACTCAGCTGATTGTTCAGGAGTCTCAAGAGGCTGTCTTTTTCTCAAAGGGACAGATTGTAGGAAAGTTTGGCCCTGGTAAATATACTCTCTCAACAGAGAACTTACCACTTCTTAGAAGTCTATATGGTATTCCATTCGGCGGCAAGAATCCTTTCACAGCCGAAGTTTGGTTTGTAAACAAGATCCAAGTATATAATATCGGTTGGGAAACCGATACTATGCCTGTCCATGATGCCGGCTACAACACCCATCTTCCATTGTGTGCAAGTGGCCAGTATGGTTTGAAGATTGTTGATACCGAGAAATTCCTTGTCAAGGCTGTTGGTACAAAGGCCAAATTCTCAGAATCAGATCTTACCGACCAGTTTGCTGGCGAGTTTACTACAAAGGTAAAGTCTATCATCATGCAACATATGCTCAACTTCAATATTGGCTTCAAGCAGATATCTGCTCACTTGAGTTCGATGTCTGATTTATTGCGCAAGGAGATGGCCGAGTTTTGGAGTGAACTGGGTATTGAGCTTACAAAATTTTATGTTAGTACAATCGAGATAGACACCTCTACTCCCGAGGGTGCTCGTGTCAAGGAGGCTATTGCTAAGCAGAGCGAGATGTCTATTACCGGCAGAACATGGCAGCAGGAGCAGATGTTTGGCACAGCAAATAATGCCATCGAGGGTATGACCTCAAATATGGGAGGTGGTGGCCTTCTGGGTGGCTTGATGGCTATCAATATGATGAATAATATGGGTAATGGCGGTGGCGGTGGTATGCAGAGTATGATGCAGCCACAATATAACCAACCCACATTTGGCGGTAATCAACAGCAGCAGATGATGGGTGGCGATATGCAGCAGGGCCAGCAGGCTGTCAAGATGGTGCATTGCTCAAACTGTGCAACTCGTTTCCCTAACACTTCACGATTCTGTCCTAAGTGTGGTGATCCTTACAATCCATGTCCAAAGTGTGGTACAGATAATGACCTTGATGCTCGCCGATGCATAAGTTGTGGAGCACAGCTTGTAAATAATGGTGGGAATCTGTGTCCTCAGTGTAATTCACCTGTAGCTCCAGGTGCAGCATTCTGTGGTAGTTGTGGTACACGCCTGGCGCCATCAAATGTATGTGGTCGCTGTGGCTCTCCACTCTCTCCAGGTGTGAAGTTCTGCCCAACATGCGGCTTTAAGAATGCTTAATCCAAAGCATATATGTCAAAAATATAAATACTATAAATTTTAGCTATATGAAAAAGATATTATCTTGGATAGCATTTATTCTTGGAATAGTGCTGGTTGTATGCGGATGGTGTTTGTGGGGTCAGCAAAAGCCAACTGAAGTTTTTGTTCTCAATATTGTTGTTTCCGTAGTGATGTATGTGCTGATATTCTCTGATTTGCTTATCTCATGGTATCAGCCCGAGGATAAGTCTGCACGTCGTATCGGTAACATGGGACTAAAATGGGGCGTAGTATTTTTCTATGTTCTTTTCGCTGTTGCGATTATAGTTCTTTCAGATGTTTATGGCTTAACCTTTTATAAGCAGTTGTTCCTGCATGGTATAACTGTTGTCTTGCTGATTATTGGTTTTGCATTTGTTGTTCATGGAGCAAGTAATATTGGTCAGGTACACGAGCAGCAGGTGGCCGATCGTTTAGGCCTTGAGGTTATGCGTCGTGAGGCCAAGAATCTATACAATGATGCTATGGATAAGGGCAATGTGCCCGCAGAATTAACATCTCGTATATCAAAACTTATCGAGGAGCTGCGCTTCGTGTCGCCTTCAGGCAGTCTTGATGCCGCAGACCTTGAGAAGCGTTTTGCCGATACCGCAGCTCGTGCCAGAGTGATGATTTCATCTTATACCGCAAATGGCGAGGACCTTGCTGCCGAGCTGTCAAAGTTGGAGCGTATTCTCAAGGATCGTAAATCCGTATATTCAAACTAACCAAACCTTATAACTAACAACAAACTTAAAATTTTATCATTATGAAGGGAAAAATCTTCGCATCGTCTGATAATTTATATCAGGATCAGGCGAAAATCTTGTTTGATTATTATCGTCAATCGGCAGAGAAAATTGTTCGCGAGGAAGAGCGTATTGAGAAGGAAATTGCTTCACTTCAGAGCCAGAAGGCTGCATTAGAGGAGGAAATGTCTAAATTGTGGATGTGGTTCTTGACCATTATACTTTTCTTTGTGTATTTCATCAAGAAGAATCAACTCACAGCGCGTATAGCTGAAATTGATGGCAGAATTGCCGAGTTTAAGAAGTTGCATAGTGAGATTTTCCGCGACTACAAAGTCTCTAAATTGGGTGTAGCATACGTTCCCGTTGCAGATCAGGTGAAGTATAATGATAAGAGTTTTATTGTTGATTATACTGAAACTGTACCTAACTCAGAGGTTACATTGCAGGTGTCACGTCAAAACGACTTGCTTATTGATGCCATAGGTAAATTAGAGCAGCAGGCAACTCAGGCTCCTATCGTTGAAACATCTGAGGAACCAGAGCCAATCGCAACAGATGACTACTCAACATCTATTCAGGAGATTAACCAGCATGACTATCTTGGTAGCCTGGAGCGTTCAATGCGTACTATTTCATACTGTATGCAGGACCTCGATGTTACATCAGTAATGCTCCCACTTGTAACCAACAAGAGTTCACAGCACGAGTACCTCAATGAGTTCGCAACCAAGGAGATTTCTGATGATGCTACTGTCATCAACGTATTCGATAAGGAACGTTATAGCGATAGTATTGAGAAGTTCCAGGAGTTGAACAAACTCAAGGATTCGCTTTCTAATAAGACTCAGCAGTTTGAGGATGTTTTGAAGGGCTTGATGACAACCATGGCCCAGTCGGTACAATCTATTTCATCGCTCAAATTGGCCTCTGTTGATAAGGTTGTGTTGGAGTCTAATCGCATATTGCTCAACATATTGAAAGCTCCATATAACCACTACTCACCTATGCTTGAGTATGAGGAAATCGAGCGTATCAAGAACGAGAAGTTTGATTACTCAGAGGATGTTCAAAGCTACGAGCCTTTCCGTCTAAAGCAGAGCTCTCGTGTTCGTTATAATATGCTCACAGGTATGTGGACATCTGAGGATGGCAATGTAACCAATATGCCATTTGGTGTGCACCAGCTCCATGAGGAGATTATAGCCCCTGTTGTGCAGAATCTGATGAACGAGACCCGCATTGAGCGTTTGAAGATTTACAACCATATCAAGGACCAGAAGATGTCATACTTGAATAAGTGGCATCAGGATACCGAGGCCTTCTATCGTGCCAATCGTGCCGAGAGTGCTGACATCATCAACATTATGCAGGAGAGTCTTCGTGAGTATGTGGCAGCTTACAATACTCTTATTTCACTCAAGAAGACTGAGGAGAGCATGAATAACGGCGGTACAAATCTTAATGATACTGTGGTTAGTACTGAAAACAATACCGAGGAGACCTTGCTCGCATTTGAGCTTCAGTCTCAGGAGTTCCAGAAGATTCAGACCGAGTTTGAGGAGTACATGGAGCGTCTTAAGGAGGATATTGATATTAAGGCCGAGCGTTTTGGCCATGTAGAGTACTACGATGCTAAGTTGCGTGATGGATACTCAAATGAGATGGCCGTTGCTGCAAGTGAGATTAATGCACTCAACGACCGCCGTCGTTCATTGGCAACTGTGAATCCTTTGCTCGCCAAAACTTCAACACTGCTTCCAGAGCCAAATATCGAGGATATCACATTTGAGCATATCGCTATTAATCTTCCTGCAATTGCAAAGCAGACATTGTCTAATCTCGACGCACAGTCAGCAGCAGCCGAGGCTCCTGTGGAAGAAGAGGTCGAGGAGACAGCTGCAACACTCGATGAGGAGGTTGCCATTGATGATGAGATTGTAGAGGATGAGATGCCTCAATCTGAGGAGGAGTCTGTAGCCGATGTTGATTCTGAGGATATTGACGACGACGAGGAAGATGAGGAAGATGAGGACCTTGACGAGGATGACCTCGACGACGACGAGGAAGACGACGAGGAAGATCAATTCCCTTGTTTTTAAACCTTTTGCAACA
>JAFOHD010000065.1 GCA_017421945.1 Alistipes sp.
ATGCAAGTGATGTTGAGGCCCGCTACTGTGATGGCAGTGTTGAGGGTGCCGATGACATCATGCGCAAGATTTCGTTCATTCACATCGACTCGAACATGGTTCCTTATATCTCTCCTGAAGAGTGGGCTACTTATCGTGAGGGTTACGAGCGTACGGGTAAGAAGTTCTGGGAGCGCAAGGGTGACAGCTGGACTCAGCGTTACACATTCTCTGGAAAGTATGGTGCAAACCTTATGGAGGAGGTTGCACGTTATGCTGTTGTGGCTGCGGAGGTTGCTCGTCAGCTGGAGGGACAGTTTGATGTTATCCATGCTCACGACTGGCTCACATATTTTGCTGGTATTGCAGCAAAGCGTGTGTCGGGCAAGCCGCTGGTAGTGCATATGCACGCCACTTCGTTTGACCGTTCATCGGGCGACAATATTGATACACGTGTATATGAGATTGAGCGTGCGGGTATGGCTGCTGCCGACAGGGTTATCGCAGTGTCAAACCTTACGCGTAACATCGTAATCGAGAAGTATAACATCCCTGCCGAGCGTGTTGTAACGGTTCACAATGCTGTTCGTTTTGCTGAGAAGGAGAACGAGGCTCCCGAGCGTGGTGTGGACGATAAGATTGTTACATTCCTGGGTCGTATCACCTACCAGAAAGGTCCCGATTACTTCGTTGAGGCCGCTGCCAAGGTGCTGAAGCGAGTTCCAAACGTGCGTTTTGTGATGGCAGGCTCGGGTGATATGATGAATCACGTCATTCGCCGTGTGGCTCGCCTGGGTATTGCCGACCGTTTCCACTTTACGGGTTTCTTGAAGGGTGACGACGTGCATAAGATGTTCCAGCTCTCGGATGTTTATATCATGCCATCGGTATCGGAGCCATTTGGTATCTCTCCATTGGAGGCTATGCGCTCAAATGTGCCTGTAATCATCTCGAAGCAGAGTGGTGTAGCCGAGGTTTTGGACTACGCCGTTAAGGTGGATTATTGGGATGTGGATGCTATGGCGGATGCTATCTATGGATTTGTGAAGTATCCGGCATTGTCGAAGATGTTTGCCAAGAAAGGTCTTGAGGAGGTTATTGGTCTGAAGTGGAACAATGCCGCAGCGAAAATCAAGACCGTATATGAAGATGCGATAAATGAGTGTAAATAATAAAAATAAATAGATATGAAAACAGTAAATTTATATTTTCAGGTACACCAGCCTTGGCGTTTGAAGGTTTATCGATTCTTCAATATTGGTAAGGATCATAACTACCTCGACGATTTCACCAACCGTGCCATCATGCAGAAGGTTGCACGCCAGTGCTACTTGCCTATGAATGCCCTTTTGTTGAACCTTATCAAGGAGCATAAGGGAGCTTTCAAGTGTTCGTTCTCAATCACCGGTACAGCTGTTGAGCAGTTTCGTGCCTACGCTCCCGAGGTGCTGGATTCGTTCCGTGCCCTGGCTGAGACAGGATGTGTTGAGTTCCTGGCCGAGACATACTCTCACTCGCTGGCAGCTCTCTCATCGAAGGAGGACTTTGTTGAGCAGGTCAAGCTGCACTCAAAGATGATTAAGGAGGAGTTTGGCAAGAAGCCTGTTGCATTCCGTAACACCGAGCTTATCTACTCTGACCAGATTGGTGAGATGGTTTCGGCTTTGGGTTTCAAGACCATCCTTGCTGAGGGTGCAAAGCATGTTTTGGGTTGGAAGTCGCCTGACTATATCTACACAAACGCTATCGACAACCGCTTGCGTGTGTTGTTGCGTAACTATAAGCTCTCTGACGATATTGCGTTCCGCTTCTCTAACCAGGGTTGGGACCAGTATCCTCTCACAGCTGACAAGTTTGCTGGCTGGGTTAAGGAGAGTGCAGGTGAGGTTGTAAACCTCTTCATGGACTACGAGACATTCGGTGAGCACCAGAAGGCTACAACAGGTATCTTCGACTTCATGAAGGCTTTGCCAGGAGCTATCCTTGCGCAGGGCGATATGAAGTTCGCGACTGTGAGCGAGGCTGCCAAGGCTTCACAGCCTATCGGCGTGCTGCACTGCCCACACGTTATGTCATGGGCTGACGAGGAGCGCGACATCACTGCATGGCTTGGCAATGAGCTTCAGAATGAGGCGTTTTCAAAGCTTTATGGCCTGAAGGATAAGGTAAAGGCATTGAAGAGTACCGACTTTGAGTATGTGTGGAACTTCATGCAGACATCAGACCACTTCTACTACATGGCAACAAAGTGGCTCTCTGACGGCGATGTTCACTCATACTTCAACCCATATGGTTCGTCTTACGAGGCGTTCATCAACTACATGAACGTTTTGGCCGACTTCGAGATTGAGGTTGAGAAGGCTTTGGCAGCAAAGAAGAGCCGCAAGAAGGATGTAGCTTCAGCATAACGTCTAAGCTAGATAATAGATAAAAGTGCGGTGTCTAACGACGCTGCGCTTTTTTTTGTATATTTGTGTAAGAAAATACCCGAAACTATGAAACGAAGTGAATTTTTAAAACTATGTGGTGGATTTGCTTTGGCTGTGACGTTCTCCCATAGAACTGTTGCGGCATTGAAGAATCCAAATAATGATGGAACTCCTGATTTAAAATTAGATATTCGACCTTTGAAGTTGAATGTGGGAGCCACCAAACCTTTCAAGGCGTTGCATTTGTCGGATACCCATTTTACTCGTGTTGAGGATAACGAGATGAAACGCAAGATTGATTTGGCGAAGTCGCGTCGTAAGCTTTTCCCCAAGGCAGAAGAGTATTTCAATTTGCAGATGCAGTATGCTCATGAGCGTGATTTGATGGTATTGCATACGGGTGATATGATGGATTTCATTACCGAGGCAAACCTCAAGCATGTGTCCGAGCAGACCAAGATTGGCGGATGGATTACGGCTCCGGGAAACCATGATTTTTCGCTCTTCGTGGGCGAGGCTTGGGAGGACGAGGCATATAAGGCACAAAGCTATGATATAGTGAATGCCGCTTTCCCAAATGAATTGACATTCTCATCACGTGTGGTAAATGGTGTGAACTTCGTATCGCTGATGAATGGATATTACTATTTCACCGAGTACCAACGTAAGCGTATGAAACGAGAGGTAAAGCGGGGATTACCTATCGTGATGTTGTGTCATGTGCCGCTCTATACACCCAACCATTGTGCGCAAATTCTTAAAGGGAATAACAATTATGCGAGCTACATGGCGGGTACACCACGCGAGATAACATCCTCTTTCCGTCCTAACCCTAACGTGCCTAAAGACCATTGGCGACAGTGTTCTATTCAGCAACATGCAAGCGATACCACTCTGGAGTTCCTGTCATGGCTCAAGAAGCAACCTGAGTTGAAGGCTATCCTATGCGGTCACGTACATCACTTCTTCGAGGAGCAGTTCTCGCCAACGGCAGTTCAGTATGCAGTTGGTGCAGGATATATGGGTGCTGCTTACGAGATAGAGTTTGTATAGATAGAAATAAGGCTGTCCTTTTTGGGCAGCCTTATTTCTTGATAGCTATGCATTGTTTATGCTTCTCTATTTGTGGTAGGATAGTTTTACCCATGGCATATGCTTCTTGGCAAACTCCATTACTTCGACAGCTTTGTCGCAGCACAAAGCATCAGCACCCAAAGCCACCCCCAGCTGGAAGTCCTCAATTGACTGCCCGGGCCACAGCGACACAATCAGTCCCGCCTTCTTTGCCTTCAGCACCATGTCGCGGCTTGTGCCACCCATGTTGCATGCCAGACGCTTCACGCCCAGTTCCAACGCCTGGTTAATGCAGTCGTCACTTATGGGGCGACCTATGATAAGCATCAGGTCGGCATCGGGATGCAGTTGTTGCATCATGCGCAGTGTGCGTTTGTCAAACGACGTGAATAGATAAGTTGAATTGGCAGGCTTGTTCTTCATCGCCGTCTTGTAGAGCTTGTCGCAATACTCCTTCAGGCGAGCATCGTCATACGCCCCCGATTTCATTTCCCACTCAACATAGACTCCATCGCGCTTCGAGAGCCACTTTGCCAGCTCATCAACAAAGAGTATCTTGTTGCCCTTGTCGGTGCGCACCTTGCTAATCTCTTTACGGGTCATATTCTCTACGTTGCCATCGCTTGGCGTCAGGCGCGAGAGTGTCTCATCGTGCGAGATTACCAGCTCACCATCGGCCGTAAGACGAATGTCGGTTTCATAACCACGTATGCCCTTGTCGTATGTCGCCTGAAATGCTTCCAGCGTATTCTCGTCATACTCAAATCGACTTGCACGATGTGCAAAGTGCTGTACCTGGCGAGCCTGCTGAGCCTCTGCGGCTAATCCCAGAAGGAGGGTAAATGCAAAAACAAAAATTTTCTTCATTGTCTCAAGTATTAAAAAAGGCGGATTGCAAATACAACCCGCCAATTATATAATCATGTTTAAGCGAGTTCTCGCCTTTGGTGGTGATTACACGGTCATAATCTCCTTCTCCTTAGCTGCCATCAACTCGTCAATCTTCTTTGAGTATTTCTCAAGCAGCTTCTGGGCTCTTGTCTCGCCATCCTTTGCCTCGTCCTCGGGCATACCCTCCTTCTGTGCCTTCTTGAAAGCCTCAACAGCGTCACGGCGTGCGTTGCGCAGGCTGATGCGTGCATTCTCGGCAACACCCTTAACCTGCTTAACAAGTTCCTTACGACGCTCCTCGGTAAGAGGTGGAATAGTCAGGCGGATAGTCTCACCGTTGTTCGAAGGTGTAAGACCGATGTTTGAGTCGATGATAGCCTTCTCAATAGGGCGAATCATATTCTTGTCCCAAGGCTGAATGAGAATGGTGCGTGCATCGGGGACTGTCACACTCGCAACACCTGATACTGGTGTCTGCGAGCCGTAATAGTCCACAAATACGCTGTTCAGCACGTTTGTAGTAGCCTTGCCAGCTCGGATGTTCAAAAGTTCTTCATCCAAGTGTTCTACCGTACGTTTCATACGGTCGGTTGCTTCATTGATAATAGTAGTTGTATCCATAGTAGTTTTGTGTATTAGTTTCTATTTAAGTGCTTTGGCAATTGTTTCGACCATCTCGCCGAACTCCTCGGGGGTGTAACCTACCGAAACATATATCACCTTGCCATCCTTGCCAACAACAAAATTGCGGGGGATGTAGTTTGACGCATATTTTTTGTAGATAGCCTGCTGGGGGTCAAGACCCATGGGGAAAGTGTAGGAATTCTGCTTGCGGAACGCCTCCACAGTAGCCTTCTTCTCACCGCGCGATATAGGCAGGAACACAAAATCCTGACCCTTGAAACGGTCGATAAGTTGTTTCTGCACAACCTTCAGTTCCTGACGGCATGGAGGACACCATGTAGCCCAGAAATTCACCACTACAACCTTGCCCTTGAGGTCGGCGAGCGTAATCTTGCTGCCATCCACCATCTCAACGGTGAAGTTGGGGGCTTTGTCTCCCTTCTTTATGAGTGTTGTGGCCTCAACGTCATTCTGTGCTGATAAGACCGTGGGGAATGCAACCAGTGCCATGAACACTGCTGCACAAATCAAAAATAGTCTTTTCATAATAGTCGTTTTTACTCTTTACACACCAGCGTGCCTATATTCTCTCCATTCAAAACCTTTGCCAGATTACCCTCGGTGTCCATGTCAAACACGATGATGTCCAAACCATTCTCCTTGCAGAGTGTGAAGGCGGTCATGTCCATAACCTTCAGGTTGCGGTTATACACCTCGTCGAATGTAATCTTGTCAAACTTCGTAGCCGTAGGGTCCTTCTCGGGGTCGGCAGTATATACGCCATCGACACGAGTACCCTTGAACATCACCTCGGCTTCAATCTCAATGCCTCGAAGTGCCGAGGCTGTGTCGGTTGAGAAATAAGGATTTGATGTTCCACCACCGATGATGACAACATATCCGGTTTCAAGATACTCAATGGCCTTAGCTTTAGAATAATATTCGCCTATGGGTTCCATGCGAATTGAGGTAAGCACCTTTGCCTTTACACCATTATCCTCAAGTGCCGACTGGAGAGCGAGCGAGTTGATGATGGTTGCGAGCATACCCATCTGGTCACCCTTCACGCGGTCAAAACCCTTCTTGGCACCCTGCAAACCACGAAAAATATTACCTCCGCCGATGACTATTCCTATCTGCACACCTGTTGCTGCCGCAGCCTTGATTTGCTCGGCATAGGATTGCAAAACAGCGGTAGAGAGCCCATACTTTTGCTCTCCCTGAAGTGATTCTCCGCTTAACTTGAGTAAGATTCTGTTGTATTTCATCTCTATGTCAATTTATCTTTATGCGAAGATAAGAAAAAATCTCGTTTCTCGCAATTCATTGAGTTAAATAGTGGGAGCTTTTTTTATGTAGTAAGTATAAATACCTATTTTATCGTTTGAAACATGCCATTTTGTTGGGTAATGATGACACAATCTTTAATTTTTTTCTATCTTTGTGGGGTATATTATATCAGACAGTTTTAACAGGCAAGAGTGTAAACACTATTCAAATAAAATATTATGGTAGATATTTTCGAAAGATTAGAGAAGAACACCGGTGGCCCAATTGGTCAGTACATGCAGTTGGTTCACGGTTACTTCGCATTCCCAAAGCTCGAAGGTGAGCTGGGTCCTCACATGCGTTTTCGTGGCAAGATGATGCTCAACTGGAGCTTGAACAACTATCTGGGCTTGGCTAACCACCCTGAGGTGCGTAAGGCTGATGCTGCGGGTGCGCAGGAGTTTGGTATGGCAGCACCTATGGGTGCTCGTATGATGAGCGGTCAGACTAAGTATCATGAGCAGTTGGAGCGTGAGTTGGCCGAGTTTGTGGGTAAGGAAGATGCCTTCCTGTTGAACTTCGGTTATCAGGGTATGATTTCAATCATCGACTGCTTGCTCACTCCACGTGACGTAGTGGTTTACGACGCTGAGTGCCACGCATGTATCATCGATGGCTTGCGTATGCACAAGGGTAAGCGTTTCGTTTATGCTCACAACAATGAGGAGTCTTTGCGCTTGCAGCTTAAGCACGCAACAGAGCTTGCTGAGGAGCAGCGTGGTGGCGTACTTGTTATCACCGAGGGTGTATTCGGCATGAAGGGTGATTTGGGCTTCTTGGATGTTATTGTTAAGGCTAAGAAGGATTTCAACTTCCGTCTGTTGGTTGATGATGCTCATGGATTCGGTACTATGGGCCCTGGTGGTCGTGGTACAGCAGCTCACTTTAACTGCGTTGATGGTGTGGATGTATTGTTCAACACCTTCGCAAAGTCAATGGCAGGTATCGGTGCATTCGTAAGTGGTCCACGTTGGCTCATTAACTTGTTCCGTTACAATATGCGTTCACAGCTCTACGCCAAGTCACTTCCAATGCCAATGGTTATCGGTGCGTTGAAGCGTTTGGAGCTTATCCGCAACCACCCAGAGTATCAGGAGAAGTTGTGGGAGATTACCCGTGCCATCCAGAACGGCTTTAAGGAGAACGGTTTTGAGATTGGCGTTACACAGTCACCTGTTACTCCAGTATATATGAAGGGAGGTAACGAGGAGGGTACAAACCTCATCGTTGACTTGCGCGAGAACTACGGAATCTTCTGCTCAATCGTAATCTATCCTGTGATTCCTAAGGGCGAGATTATCTTGCGTATCATCCCAACAGCAGCTCATACGTTGGAGGATGTTGAGCGCACAATTGAGGCGTTCAAGGCTGTTCGCGAGAAGTTCAATGCAGGTTACTACGCATCAATGCCTATCCCAATGAAGGCAGACCCAGAGTTCAAGGTGCGATAAGTAATCATTGGATATACTTGGAGAGTGTAGGCTTTCGGGTCTGCACTCTTTTTTTGCAAAAAAATAGTCCATCCCGAAAGGGATGGACTATTTGATTTATATTGCTGAAGATTACTTTTCAACAGTGTATGTGCCAGCAGTGTACTCTGTCGATGCACTCTCGCCTGGGAGAGTTACAGTGGCTGTTGCTCCCTCGGGGATTGTGAATGTCCAAATCCACTTATCACCCTCATAACGCCATGCGCTCTTGATTACGCCCGTCGCAGAGTTATACTCGGCAGAAAGGTGTCCCAAACGCTTGTCGGGTTGTGGTTTCATGATGATATGCTTGAAACCTGGTGTTGCAGGGTCTGATGCGATACCGGCAGCAGTCTCCCAAATCCACTCGCAAACACATCCGTAGGCGTAGTGGTTAAAACTGTTCATACCACGTGGCCCCATTCCCTTATCTACCATGTAGCTATTCCAACGCTCCCAGATGGTTGTTGCTCCGTTATCCACAGAGTAGAGCCAGCTTGGGTTTTTACGCTGGAACAGAAGCTCGTATGCGATGTCGGTCATGCCGTTTTCGGTGAGTGTCGCCATCAGTATGGATGTCCCCAGGAAGCCTGTCTGCAAGCAGTTGTCGTGCTGCTTGAAGTTCTCTCGCAGGCGTGCAATCATCTGCGCCTTTGCCTCACCTTCAAAGAGGTTGTTCTTCAAAGCAAACAATGCTGGTGTCTGCATGGTGTTGAGTATTTCGGTTTTGAATGTACCGTCCTCATTGAAGAACTGCTCTTTCATGTATGCCTTCGCCTCCTCAGCCATCTTGATATATGGAGCAGCATCGCGGCCCGTGGCCTTTGCCATGTCGGCCATCATCGAAGCGTCAATAGCCCAATATGAAGCGCTCAGGTAGTTCCAATATACGATGGTCTCGGGACGTGGCTTGCCCTCGGCAAAAGCTCCGCCACCACAACTCTCCAGAGGCTCATAGCTCAACCAGTCGGCCCACTGGTAGTTGCCATTCTCGCTGACCAATGATTCGTGGTTATACTTTGTTTCGTAGATGTGGTTCATAAAGAGATTCATCGACTCCCAGTTTTCATCCACAATCTGCGTGTCGCCAAACTGCTTCCATACGGTCCAGGGCACAATGATACCTGCATCAGCCCAGCCCAGACGCATCTTCTCGTTACCATACTGCGCATGAGGAGCAACGCCAGGATAACCACCCAGATGACCCTGGCTGTCGCGCATGTCACGCATCCACTTGTGGAAGAATGTAAGCGTGTTGGCGAAGAAAGTACCTGTCTCAGTGAAAACCTGTGTGTCGGCAGTCCAGCCCAGACGCTCGTTGCGCTGAGGGCAGTCGGTAGGGACAGAGAGGTAGTTCGAGAGTTGTCCCCAATATGTGTTTGAGATGAGTTTGTTGATAGACTCATCACCTGTTGAAATCTTACCAATCTCCAAATCCTTGGCAATAGAGGTTACGGGAATTGTGACTATCTTCTTGATTGAGACTACATCGGTAGCAGTAATCGAGGCGTAACGATAGCCATAGAATGTGCGTGTTGGGTGGTAATCAACATACTTCTCACCTGCACCGAATGTGTATTTCATCAGGAATGCTGTTGCAGGTGTGCGCAGATTCTCGCGGTGAACACTACCCTCGGGACCATCCATGCCACGGCTGCGTGCGCCATTTCCGTCGTTGAGCAGCTCGCCTGGCAAGCAGGTGAGTTCAGTACCCTCCTTCGCCTTGAATGTGAAGGCTGGTACTCCGGCACAGTTCTGTCCAAAATCAACAACAAGAGTCTCGCCGGCATTAAGTGTAATGGTTTCACCCTGAGCAAACTCCTTGAGGATAACCACCTTGCCATGCTCGTTCTCCTTGGCACCCTCAACATCCTTCCACACATAAGCCTGCACGGGCTTGAGCGCAATGTCGTGACGCAGATATATTTCTGCTCCCTCGGAAGGAAGAATCTCGCCACGGAATTCCTTGTTCTGTTCGGGCGCAGAGAGTTGGTCAATAGCCTCGTAGCCCATCTTCTCGCGAGCATCATACTCCTCACCGTCAAATATTGCAGAGTGCTTCACAGGGCCAGCAATGCCGGCCTTCCAATTATCGAGGTCAGTACCATAGTATTTCTTCGTGCCATCAGCAAAAGTAAGCTCCAGCACTCCGCGGAAAGCACACTTTGTACCCCACATTGTTCTGTTGCCCGGAGTCACAATCTTATCGCCCCACCAGCCTGGAGTGACCTGTGCCGAAAGTTGATTCTCGGCTTCGGCAGCCTTGTTGAAGGCATCGGTTATGTCGTAGGTAAATGAGCGGCGGGTCTTGAGAACATGCGTAAAACCTGGCTTGAGGAACTCCTCACCCACAGCCTTACCATTGAGGTAAATCTCATAGACTCCCAAACTTGTTGTCATCCACTTGGCTGAAGTCACCTTCTGCTCGTTCTTTACGGTTGAAACAAACCAGCTTGCTCCATCGGCCGCGCGGTCGTGATTCCACTCTTTGAGAACGGGAGCATCAACAGCTGAAATCCATATTGATTCATCCCAAGCCGCGGCATCAAGCGCATCAACCTTTTCGCCAACCCACTCGGTGCGAGTAGAGCAACTTCCCATAAGTATTGCAGCCACCATAGCCACAAAATTGAATAGTTTAAGGGATTTTCTTTTCATAATATTTATCAGGTTAGGTTAAAAATTCGGTTTGTTATAACAAATATAGTGATTTGGCATGGAATATGGACAATTTTTCACACAAATATTATTCTTGCAATGAAAAAATATATGCTTTTGGGAATAGCTCTTTTACTGATGTTTGTAACGGCATGCGGCTATGGTGCCGGCCGAGACAGCGTTAATCGCAGTACGGTGACATCACTCGATTTGAAAAGCATCATGGGCCTGTGGTACGAGATTGCTCGTTTTGACCACCATTTCGAGCGGGACATGGAGTATGTGACCGCTACCTACACTCTGCTGCCTGACGGGAGTGTGGAGGTGAAAAACAAGGGTATGCGTGGCGACAAGGAACATGTGTCAATAGGTCATGCCAAGACCACCGACAACCCCGGGAGGTTGCGAGTATCATTCTTCTGGAAATTCTACTCCGACTATAACATTATGGCCATTGCCCCTGATGGCGAATGGATGATTGTAGGCAGTAAGTCGCCTAAATATTTGTGGATACTCTCACGCAAACCTACATTGCCCGAAAAAACATTGAACTATGTGGTGACACTCGCTGCGCAGCGTGGTTACAATGTCGATAAGCTGAAGTATGTCAAGCAACGTTAGCGCAGACGGAAGCGGTAAATGATGTTGTGGCGCGGCTTGCGTGGGGTATGCAACGATAGGTAAATCCACCCACGATATATGGCAATGCCCTCGGGCTCGATGCCTGTTTCCGTAAGGTCGAGATGCATTAAACGCTGGGCAGAGTGGCGGTCAATGACATTGAGTGCCGTGTGTCGCGGAGGAACTCCCTCGGCCAGGAAAATATAGTCGCCCGCAATAAGGCTTCCTTGGGGAATCTTTATGTCACCCGCGGAGATGCTCCCCAACGCATCTTTCGGATAGAGATGTACCTCGCCCTTGTTGTCGCTATCGCTTAAGCGTGGCAACGAAAACCACATCAGCGTGCGCTGGTTGTCTATGGTGCAGTACAGATACAATAGCTTTTGCTCGGCATCCACCGCCCAATCACAAGGGCCTGTAATCTCATCTCCCATGTAGAATATCTTCTGCACCAGACGTGAGCCCTGCAACGTAATATCATTCACATAGCAGGCCCTTTCGCCACGACATTCGGTGACATAGAAGAGAGGGAACTGCGACTCCCGAGAGTAGAACTCTGTGCCGAATGAGGCGTTGTTACAGTGCCCCGTATTCCCTTCAACCACAAAACTATTGATATATTTCTTGCGCTTAATATCGAGTATCACACACTCGCCCTTATCGTGCATCGAAAATGCATAACCTCCATATATGGCGAAGCCTTGTGTCGAGCCTTTAATCTGTATATCAGAAGGGAGTAGGTCATCTACATTGCAAACGAATCTTGCCTTGCCGAGTGGCGCGGCATGTCTTTGAGCCATCGTAGTAAATGACATCAAGCAAAAAATCAACGCAAACAGGTATCTCATGCCAGCATCTGTTTAATTGTAAGTGCGATACCCTCGGCATCAAATCCGCACATGGCATAAAGTTCGGCAGGGGTACCATGTTCAATGAATTTATCTTCAATGCCCAGGTTACGAATCTCGCCCCTAAAATTATTTTCATGCAGGAACTTTGTCACAGCCTCGCCTACACCGCCACGCAGGACACCATCCTCAACGGTGATGACTTTATCGTAACGTAAGCAAACCTCCCTGAGCAACTGCTCGTCAAGAGGCTTGGCAAAGCGCAGGTCGTAGTGCGCAACGGTTGCCTCGGTGGTCTCCTCAACCATAGTAATTGCCTCGGCAGCGAAGTTACCTGCTGTGCCGATTGAAAGCACAGCCAGCGACTCACCCTCCTTGAGTTTGCGTCCCTTGCCTGTGGGTATGGTGCTGAACTCTGCACCCTGCCACTTCGCACCCACTCCACAACCGCGCGGATAACGTATAGCATAGGGTGAAGGAGTTGCAATAGCCGTATATAACATATTACGAAGTTCCAGCTCATTCATTGGTGCTGCAACAATCATATTAGGTATGCACGAGAAGTATGCCAAATCGAAGGCTCCATGGTGTGTGGCCCCATCCTCACCGACCAGACCGCCACGGTCAAGGCAGAATGTCACGGGCAGATTCTGCAATGCCACATCGTGTATGACATTGTCGTAGGCACGCTGCATGAACGATGAGTATATGTTGCATACGGGGTGCATGCCTCCAGCGGCCAAACCCGCCGAGAAGGTTACGGCATGCCCCTCGGCGATGCCCACATCGAAGCAACGCTCGGGCATCTCGCGCATCATTATGTTGAGCGAACATCCCGAAGGCATGGCGGGTGTTATACCCACGATTTTATCGTTCTGGCGTGCCAACTCAAGCAGAGTCTCTCCAAACACATCCTGATAGCGTGATGCCGACGACTTTGACGCTATACGCTCGCCCGTATCGGGGTTGAAACGCCCCGGAGCGTGCCATACCGACTGGTGAGCCTCGGCTGGGGAGTATCCCTTGCCTTTGGTGGTGCGTATGTGCAACAGCTTGGGCTCGTCAATATCCTTGAGTGCAGTCAGCATGCGTACCAACTCCTCCACATTGTGGCCATCCAACTGTCCAAAGTATCGGAAATTAAGACTCTCAAAGAGGTTGCTGTTCTTCAGCAGTCCCTGCTTTATGGCATTACCCAACCTTTGGCAGAAGCGCAGCACTGGAGGTGTATGTGACAAGATTCTCCACAGAACGAGCTTAAACTTGTTGTAGAACTTTGAAGTGGACATGCGGGCCAGATAACTGTCCAGAGCTCCCGTAGCATGGTCGATAGCCATTTCGTTGTCGTTGAAGATGACCAGCAGGTTGCCGTTCTTCTTATCTCCGGCATTATTCAATCCCTCGAAAGCAAGGCCTCCTGTCAGTGCGCCGTCACCAATAACTGCTATGACGTGGTTCTTTACACCTTGCAACTCTGCCGCCTTGGCGAGTCCATAAGCCGCCGAGATTGATGTTGACGAGTGTCCTGCACCAAATGAGTCATACTTACTCTCCGCCATTCGTGGGAAACCGCTTATGCCGCCCAACTTACGGTTTGTGGGGAAGAGATCACGACGCTCGGTGATGATTTTGTGAGCATAGGCCTGATGACCCACATCCCACACAAGTTTGTCATGGGGCAAATCGTAAACATAATGTATGGCAACGGTAAGCTCAATGGTGCCCAGACTTGATGCCAGGTGTCCCGGATTTTTTGAGCACTCCTCAATTATGTAGCGACGCAGTTCTGCACAATATTGAGGCAGCTGCGATGTAGTGAGCCGCTTCAAATCGGCAGGCGAGTTTACCTTGTATAGTAAATCGTATTTTATAGACTCCAATGATTCCATAAATGTAGCTGTTTGTAAAACCATGTGCCATTATGCAACCGAGCACTCTATTCCCAAAGCCTCAACACGCTTGGCTATTGAGCAGAGTTCCTCGCGATGAACCTTCTCTAAGGTTTGGCATGGCGTATCACGGTCAATCGAATATACCATAACCTTCTTGGGCGTAATCTCCTTTACCACCTCCAGCCAAGCACTCACCTCACACTCTGTGGTGTTGTCAATCGTGTGTCCACAGTACTCGCCCCTAAGGAACATGGTCTGAAGAATCATCTCGCCCTGAAACTGTTTCATCAACTTAACGGTTTGCACCACAGAATAATTGCCTGCAGGCTTGTTCAACACCTGCACCGTAGCGTCAAATGCCGAGTCGAGCTTCAAGATGTTGTTATCGACCTTGAGCAGCGCACGCACCACATCGGGGCGGTGTATTTGTGTGGCATTGCTCAAAACAGAAACCTTTGCCGCACCGCACAACTCATTGCGCAAAGCGATGGTGTCTTCAATAATATGCTCAAAGTCGGGGTGCATGGTTGGTTCGCCGTTGCCTGCAAACGTAATCACATCGGGAGGAGTGCCATCCTCCACCATGCGGCTCAATGTTGCACGCAACATCTCCCTGACATCTTCGCGGGCATTGAACCGTCTCCTGCCAGGATGCTCCTCATTCCACCCGCACTCGCAATATATGCAGTTGAAGTTACACAACTTCGACTCCACGGGCAGCAGGTTTACTCCCAACGACAACCCCAAGCGGCGTGAACGTACAGGGCCGAAGATTATATTATCGTATAGTGATGTCATATCTCTATTATTTATAGTTTTGAACGGCGGAACTCCTTGGGAGTCATGCCTGTGTGTCGCAAAAAGTACTGCCCGAAGAACGAGGGGTTGGGGAAGTTGAGGCGTGCCGACACCTGCTGCACGGTGAGCTGTGTGGTTGAGAGCAACGCCTTGGCATTGATAATCACCGAGTGGGTAATCCAGTTTGCAGCACTGCGACCCGAAATCTGACGTGTAATGATAGTCAGATACTTGGGAGTGATACCCAACTTGTCGGCATAATACTGCACCTCGCGTGAAAGAGTGATGTCGGTTGTGAGCAACGATAGGAAACGACGGAAAGTCATATCCTGACGCGAACAAGGCTCACGTTTTACAGGTATGTGTTGTGCATAGATGCCAGCTAACTCCAAGCATAGAAGTTGCAACATCTGGGCATTGATATGTTCACGGAAAGGGTGTTGCGCACGACTATCCTTCTGCTGCATCATGTGGCAAATGTCGATTATACCCTTCAACTGCTCGTTGTCAAGTACCATGCATGGATTCTCGCGCATCATAAGGTGTATGGAACTTGCATCTGGAATATTCAAATCGCGCAGAAAATTAGTCGCAATTCTCAGTGTGTAGCTCTCGAAACTTTCGCCACGCTTGAAGCCTTGTATGATAGTTCCTGGGAACGCAATGCACAATGTGCCGGGTGAGAGGTTATACTTATGCTCATTTATAATAACATACCCTTCGCCCTTTAAGCATATAAATATACCACCACGACCAAATATTCGTGGGACATTATTTTCGTTGATTATTGCATCATACTCCTTGCTGTCAATATATGTAAACAGTGGAGAGTCTTTGCTCTTGTCTTGCTCGGTTACCTTCTTTACTATATCCGTATTGCTCATTTATTATTATTTATTAGAGTGCAAATATAGTTAATTTTTGGGAAATCAAATAATTTTAATGCCATGTTGTCTGTATTTTATGCTGAATGATGGCTTTTTAGAACATTTTTTGAATATATGGAGATGTCGTGGCGGAACTTTATATGCATAAAAAAAACGGCTCCGTTTTGTGGAACCGCTTTTTCTATAATGGTAAGAATCCTTACTCAACTGTACCTGCTGAACCAAGGACGTTTACACACTTGTGCATGTAAAGCTTCTTCAACTCCTCACGAGCTGGGCCCAAGTACTTACGTGGGTCGAACTCGGCTGGGTTATCAACGAAGATCTTGCGAACCATTGCAGTCATAGCCAAGCGACCGTCAGAGTCGATGTTAATCTTGCAAACTGCACTCTTAGCTGCCTTGCGCAACTCCTCCTCAGGAATACCTACTGCATCCTTCAATGCACCACCGTGAGTGTTGATAATCTTAACATACTCCTGGGGTACTGATGAAGAAC
>JAFOHD010000066.1 GCA_017421945.1 Alistipes sp.
AACGTTTATTTTAATAAAATTTGCCATACAATTTATCTATAATTGATTATAACCCCATATTAAGTAAGTGTCAATAATCTTTTTTAAATTCAATCTTAAATAAAAAGCTAAAGCAAAAATTATAACGAATAATAGTTTACTTAAAGTTGAATTTAATAAAAGAACTGAAATAAAAACGCTTGGAATTTCCAAGCGTTTTTTTGTGTCTATGCGTTTGTGTGCAAGCCCACACGCCAGCCACAAAATAAGACTTATTTAATTTCTCGGTCGGGATTCTGCTTGATGAATGTCTCCCATGAGGAGGTGCCTTTGGCGGCTTTCTTACCACCTCCGAGCCCTTTGACACGTGCCTCTCCCATGGCTTGCGATATGGGTGTGCGAGCCGTGAAGTAGTGACACATCGCCACAGCCATGCCGTCAGTTGCATCAAGGCGGCGGGGCATGTAGTCAAGTTTGAGCATACGTTTGACGATGGCAGCCACCTGCTCCTTCGATGCCGAGCCCGAACCTGCAATGGAGAGTTTGACGCGTGAGGGTGCGTACTCAAAAACCTCCTTGTCGTGCTTCAAGGCTGCCGCCATGGCAACACCTTGTGCGCGTCCGAGCTTGAGCATGCTCTGCACATTTGTGCCGAAGAATGGCGACTCCAAAGCCACCTCACGAGGCTCATAATCCTCGATAAGCTTGCTCACACGGTCAAATATGTAACGCAGCTTGCGGTAGGGGTTGCTCATTGTGTGCAGGTCAATATCTCCCATCACCACCGAGCGCAACTTGTTGCCCTCCACCTCCACAATGCCGTAGCCCATGTAGTTTGTACCCGGGTCAATACCCATTATGCGATATGTTGTCTGCTCTGTCGGCATATAGTCTATTGTGCTTACTCATGCAAAGATAATGTATTCTTGTGGGATATCAAAAAATAAGGCTACTAACCATGAGAGTCAGTAGCCTTTATTGTTGATTGATAAAATCTTACTTAAGCAACTCTGCAATCTTCTTCTCGAGCTCCTCGCCACGAAGCTGTGTGGCAATAATCTCGCCTGTTGCGCAGTCGATGAGGAAGTTTGCAGGGATAGAGTTCACTGCATAGTCGTTGCGTGCCTGGTTGTCCCACATCTTGAGTGCGCTCACGTGTACCCAGTTCATCTGCTTCTCCTCTATAGCCTTCAACCATGGTTCGCGTGCGCGGTCAAATGACACGCCATAAATCTCAAAACCCTTCTTGTGGTAAGCCTCGTATGTTGATTTGAGGTGTGGTACCTCTGCCATGCAAGGGCCGCACCATGAAGCCCAGAAGTCGAGTAACACATACTTGTTCTCCTTGTTCTCAACAATGCTCTTGAGTGAAATCTCCTTGCCGTCGGCATCCTTCTCCACGATGTCGATGTAAGGGTTGCCTCTCTGCACTTTCAAAGCCTGCTCGGCAGCAGCCTTAGTCTTTACGATAGACTCCTCGGCCTGTGTAGCCTCGGGCATGAGGTTGATGAGGTCAATTATCACCAGTGGCTCGAAGTAATAGTATGCTCCCTTGAATGCATTCAACCCCAATACATTATCAATATTCTCCTCAATAAATGACTTATGCAAAGCAACAAAATCATCTTCAGAACCATTATTGCTGATTTCCCAAGCCTTGTTGTTGAACTCCGACAGCTTGTCGTTAAGCTCGGTACCTACTGCGCTGTATGAACGGTGCTCGGGGTTGAGTTTCTTGAGTTCGATGTTACCTGGCTCAACCACAACCTGGATGTACATGTCGGGACGTGCGTCGATATCACCGATAGCTACATAGGCAGCGTATGGAGTCTCAACCTCGCCCTTGAGCATGAAACTGTTGCCTGCAATCTGCACAGAGTCGCTTTTTACAAACTCGCGACCCTTCTGCTCGCCTAAAAATGCCCACTTGCCATCTGCAAACTCCTCTGATGAGCCTGTGATGGTGAAACCGTTACCGCAGCTAACCATAGCAGCGGTAGCCAATGCCAAAATAAAAATTTTCTTCATTTCCTTATGGTTTTAATTATTTCTTAATCTCTTTCTCCAAAGCCGCTATGCGACGACGTATGTCAGGAAGATCCTTGAATACGGCAAACGAGCGGTGATAGTTGATACCTGGGAGCGCAGGGTAGCCAAAACGTATCTCGCCATCGGGAACATCCTTATCGATACCCGACTTCGAGCCAATCTTTACGTAGTTGCCAATCTTAACATGGTCGGCAATGCCCACCTGACCTGCCAGGAAGCAGTTGCGTCCTACCGTCGATGTGCCTGCAATACCCATCTGTGCTGAAGATACAGTGTTCTCACCAATCTCCACATTGTGTCCCACCTGAATAAGGTTGTCGAGTTTCACACCTTTGCGGATGATTGTCGAGTCGGTCTTTGCACGGTCAATACATGTATTGGCACCAATCTCCACATTATCCTCTATAATCACATTGCCGAGCTGTGGAATCTTGTCAAATGTGCCATCTGGCTTTGGCAGGAAGCCAAATCCGTCAGCACCAATCACGGCTCCGGCATGGATGATACAGTTGGCACCTACGCGGCAACCTTCGTAAATCTTCACTCCTGGGTAAAGTATCGTTCCTGCGCCAATCTTCACGCCATCACCTACATACACCTGTGGATATATCTTCGCACCTGTCTCCACTACGGCACCTGCCTCAATGACGGCAAAGTCACCAACATAGCACTCCTCGGCAACGGTAGCCTTCTCCGAGATAGATGCCATTTTGCTGATGCCCTTCTTTTGTGGCTTCATGGCGTTATACATCTCGAGCAGTTTCAACACCGCAGCTCCCACGTCGGGCAGTTTGATGAGTGTAGCCTTAATATCCTGCTTGGGCTCGAAATCATCACCAACCAACACGATAGAGGCCTCGGTAGAGTAGATGAATGTCTCATATTTAGGATTTGAGAGATATGTGAGCGCACCCTTCTTGCCACCTTCGATTGAAGATACGGTATGTACTGCCGCACTCTTATCGCCGATGATTGTGCCACCCAGCAAACCCGCAATCATTTCCGCTGTAAATTCCATGTTTTTTTGTTTATTAGTGTTAAATACCTATTAATCAATTCACAAAGGTAGTAATAATATAGCTATTTGCAAAATGTTGTCACTTCTTGGCCATATATTTGCCGAGATTGACTCCATCGGGTAGAAATTCGCTCACATCCTGCTCAAACTTAAGTAGTTCGCGCACAGTGGAGGACGATACATCGGACAGGTGTGGAGGGGTGAGCAGAATAACGGTTGTCAGAGTGGAGTAGAGACGTTTGTTGGTCTGTGCCATTGTGCGCTCAAACTCAAAATCGACGCTGTTGCGCACGCCTCGCACGATAGCCTCGGCTCCCACCTCCAAAGCAAATGCACCTGTAAGTGTAGAGTATGTCATGCACTTTACCCGAGGATTGTCGTGGTATAACTCCTTGATGAGTTGCTGACGACTTGTCAAGGGTAGCATGCATCTCTTGTCAATATTTTCGCCGATAGCAATAATCACTTCGTCAAAAATCGTGAGGGCCTCCTTTACTATGGCCTCATGTCCACGGGTGAAGGGGTCAAATGACCCGGGGAAAATAGCTATTCTCATACTTTATGATTATGTAAATTGTTTCTCCATTTCTGCGGCAAGACGCTCTGCGAGCGTAGACATGTACGTACGCTGATTGATGTGTCCCATCGCAGTGATACCCTGCCATGAGAGAATGAAAACCTCATCGGCATCTTTTAACTGCTGCACAGTTATGTTTTCGTGTGCTACCTTGAGCCCAAGCCTTACTGCAATTCTCTCCATAAGTTGCTGCTCGGCCGAGGGCATCGTAAATGAAGGGACATACAGCACTCTGTTTTTAATCATCATAAGCGGTTCGCAGCACTCGCTTATGATGTGGGCATCGGGGGTTGTCATTATCAAGAAGTGCAGGTCGCGTGCCTGAGCCATTTGTTGCAACAAATCACGTGTAGCCACTATTGCCGATGTGGGGTAATTGCCAAGAGGTGCATTGACTGCCACAAATGTCGCTTCATAGCGCAGACTACGCAGTGCGTAACCTCGGTAGATTGAAACCTCCCGAAGCTGCAAACTGCACTCTCCCGAAGCATACAGCCGCAATCTCACACACGCCGAGGTGTTGTGTGTTGTGTAGGTTGAATCGAGCAGTCGTAAGATGGTATTCTCTAACTCCTTGATTGAGAGTTTACAATTTATGCCAAAAAGTTTTTGAGCCGCATGGTCTATGATGCGCAGATGCTGCGCTGCGTGGCGAGGTGTGTGTGACAGGGTGTGTATGTCTTGATACACATACACTTGCGATGCGGGTTGCAAGGATTGCAACTCCCCATTCCGAATGATATATTCCTCGCTGTGGCCCATATCTTATAACATAAAAATCTTGAGCAGAAGTTCTCTTAACAGCTCGCCGTCACTCAGTCCGGCAGTGTCAATACCCTTGCTCTTGCCGTCATATTGGCGCAGCAGACCAAGAATCTGGAATACCTTGCGGTTGTTCCAACGGGCGGCTTGTTGTTTTATCTCGCCGATAGCGTAGAGATTACTCTTTTTAAGTATGCGCATAAGCTCCATGTCGTTGGGGAACATTGCCTTGCGCTGTCGCTCCTGCCAGCGCAGGTAGTTTACAATGAAGAGGTCGCGGAACAATCCATACAACGACATTATCGTCACCAGCAGCGGGTTATCTTTGGGGTTGTGGGCAAAGTGGTCGGCAATCTTCATTGCTCGTTTCACATCCTGCATGGCTACGGCATTGCATAGCTCGTAGTTGTTGTAATCCTTCGATATACCCACATTCTGCTCGATGTGAGCATCGGTAATCTCCACCGTTCCAACGGGAAGCGACACCATCAGTTTGTCAATTTCATTAGATATCTTTGCAATGTCGCACCCCAGGTGGTCAGTGAGCATCTTCAATGCTTTGGAGTTAATCCTCAAGCCCTTGCCTGCGATAAAGTCCGACAACCACTTTTCTATCTCATAGTCACGCGGACGCACCGACTCAAACACCACACCCTCCTTCAAGCATTGTTTGTAGAGTGCCGAACGTTTGTCAATACACTTCTCCTTGTGGCATATAATGAGTATTGTTGAAGGCTGGGGCTTGGATGTGTAGTGTGAGAGTTTCTCAATCTGTTGTAGCTGCTGTGCCTCCTTTACTATAATCACCTCGTATGACCCCATCATGGGCATTTGACGACATAGATTAACAATCTGGCCAGCGTTGCTGTCCTTGCCATATACGGTAATCTGGTTGAAGGTCTGTTCTGCGGGTGTGAGAATTGTCTGTGCAAGTTGTTCGCATAGCGCATCAATGAAATAGCTCTCCTCACCCATAAGCAGATATATGGGTGCGAACTCACGTTTGGCAATGAGCTTTTTAAGTTGCTCTGCCTGTGCTACCGAGTCCTTGAATTTTACAGCCGATTTAGCCATTTGTAATCTCTTTAGTTATGCATAATACACGTTCTGTATCCTTGGTTATGCGATACCTGTCATCGATGCGTTGCCCTACCAACCAGACTATCTCTTCGCCCGAGAGCATAACAAACTGGCGCATCTTCTCGGCCATTGACACCTTGCGGTCAATCAAGTAGTCGCTCACCTTTTTGCGACCCGTCATTCCAAATGGGGTGAAGCTGTCGCCCGCACTCCAACGGCGCAGCATAAGGGGATATTGAATCTTGTCGGCATCTACCAAGGCCACATTGTCGGGCAAGTTGTATGTCGTTAAGCTATCTACATCACGAATCTCAAAGTATAGTACCGAGTTGCCGCAATAGGCGCGCTGCTGTCCCTTCTGCACCATCACCTCACAGCTGTCATCTTCCTTAATTGCTGTGATTACTATGTTGTTACGGTCGATGTATGCGACATGGGTGCGCGAATAGAATTTCTTACCCGAGAGATTGCTCCGCAGAGCCCTGCACAATCCATCCACAACATCGCCCTTAAACCCAAATCGGGAATTTAGTATCTCATAAATCACAAAGTCGCGTGACGTAGCATCCTGGATACTATCCGTGTGGATTGTGTATATGTCATTCTCGCAGGTCGCTACCTGGGCATATATATTATCTATTGCTCCGTCAATAAATTGCTGGGCGGCCATCAGTCGCTCTAAGTTGCGATTCATGATAAATGGAAAACGAGGGTTTATCTCTTTTAGGCGGGGAGTCAGTCCCAAGCGAATTTTGTTACGCAGGTATTTCGTGGATTTGTTTGATGAGTCTTCTCTGAACGGGATATGTTTTTGCATAGCATAGTCCATAATCTCCTTGCGTGTGGCAAACATCAGGGGGCGTACAACGCGGCCCACCTGGTTGTGGATGCCCGTCAAGCCTCGCAAACCCGTGCCTCGCAACATATTGATAAAAAATGTCTCAATAGAATCATCAATATGGTGCGCTACGGCAATTACCGTGTAGCCATATTCATGACAAAGGTCCTGAAACCATGTGTATCGCAGACGACGTGCCGCCATCTCCATCGATTCGCCCGTGAGTTCCATCTCCTGCGTAGTATTGAAACGACGGGTATAACACTCAATACCATACTTGCGGGCATGCTCTTGTACCAAAATTTCGTCCTCGTCGCTTTCGGTACCACGCAGTTGGAAATTGCAGTGCGCAATGCCCACATTGTAGCCACTATTTACGCATAGCGACATCAACACCATTGAATCCACCCCTCCTGATATGGTGAGTAGAATCTTATCTTGCTTGTTGAATAGTTCGTTGCGTGTAACGTATTCTTGAAATTTCTCTAATAGTAGCGTAGAAATCATATTACAAAATGTTTACTTCGGGCTCTATCTCCACACCAAACTTCTCCTTAACAACCTGTTGTAGCTCATGTGCAAAGGCTATCACCTCGGCACCCGTAGCTCCTCCTAAGTTTACCAGCACCAATGCTTGTCGCTCGTGTACTCCCACATTTCCCTTTCGGAGGCCTTTCAGTCCGGCCTTGTCGATAAGCCAGCCGGCAGCGAGTTTGCACTTCACTCCCGATAGAGGATATACAGGCATATCTTCATGCTTGCTTTTCAACTCTTCGCTTAACTCCCTATTTACGATTGGGTTTTTGAAGAAGCTGCCCGCATTTCCCAACACAGAGGTGTCGGGTAACTTTCTTCTGCGTATATCACACACGGCCTTTCGAATATTGGCGAGTGATACGCTGCCAAGAGCCTCCACCTCCTTTGCTAAATCACCATAGGCAAGATTGGGGTGGGGATATTTGCTGAGTCGAAACTCTACAGATGTTATGACAACTCTACCTTTAAGTTCCTGCTTGAAGATGCTATCACGGTACGAGAAACGACACTCGGCATTGCCCAGGGTGTGATGTTTGCCATCGAGTGTGTCGAAGTAATGCACTCGCTCGATAACATCTTTAGCCTCAGCTCCATAGGCTCCAATGTTCTGCACCGGAGCAGCGCCCACTGAACCTGGTATGAGCGAAAGGTTTTCCATTCCCCATAAGTCGTGTTGTACGCTCCACTCGACCAAATCATCCCACTCGACGCCTGCCTGTGCTTCAATTATCGTGCAATCATCTATCTGCGCCTTGATGGTAATCTCTTTGCCCACAGGCTTTATAAGTGTTCCTGTGAAACGCTGCGTGAATAGAATGTTGTTACATCCTCCAATCACCATCCATTTCTCAGGCTTCGAACCCTCGCTGAAGATAGTGCTGAGCTCTTCTTTTTGGTCAAACTCAACTATTCTGTCGGCATACTCTTCGACGTGAAAGCTGTTCCAATCACGCAGAGGATGATTTCTATACTCTTTAATCATTTTTCGTATTTATTTCTTCTCGGAATCAATCTCCTCAAGCAGAGCCTTCACAGCCGTCTCCAGCTGCTCGTCACGGCCTGTAATGATAACCTCGGGTGAGTTTGCGACCTTGATATCTGGCTCCAGCTGCTTGTTCTCGAGGTATGAGCCATCCTCGGTGCGGTAGCCAATAACGGGGATACCGAATACAAGCGAACTATCCTGCAAACGTTCCCACGATACGCTTGTCATTGTACCGGGTACGGGCATACCAACCACCTTGCCAATGCCACGATGCTTGTATACCCATGGTGTGCCGTGGGCATTTGAGTAGTTAGCCTCACATGTAATCATGATTGAGGGCTTGTTCCAGCGGCGGCTTGGCATATCGCAGGCCTCCTTGCCACGAACAACCTGTGTGAGATACTTCTCACCGCTGAACATAACCTCAATATCCTCGTGCATGCGGCCGCCTCCGTTGAAGCGGGTGTCGATGACAATACCGTCGCAGTGGTTGTACTTACCCAACACATCGGCATACATCGTACGGAAACTACCATCGGCCATTGACTCGATGTGAACGTAACCCAATCTGCCACCCGATAGACGTTCCACATCTTTTGCGCGTTGTTTCACCCAACGCTTGTACAGGAGCGATGTGAATGTGCCGCGTGAGCAAGGCTTTACAATCTCCTCCCAGCGAGAGTTATCCTCCGGGCGATAGATTGAGACCAGTGTACGCTTGTCTGCAAGACGATTCAGCAGAGGGAAGAAATCCTCACCTTCAACTATGGCGTTGCCGTTGATTTTCTCAATCACGTCGCCGGCACGCAACTTTGATGTTGATTTGTCGAAAGGACCTCCCGTAACTACCTCCTGCACTAAAAGGCCATCACCCTTGCGGTTGAGGTCGTAGATAATTCCCAGCTCGGCAGTTCTGTCATCGTTTGAACTTGAACTTGGGCTGTAGCTACAACCCGTATGCGATACGTTCAACTCACCCAACCACTCGCTTGCCATCTCGGCAAAGTCGTGGTTGTTGTTGATGTGAGGCAGGAAGCGGGCATAGTTGTCACGCAAACCATCCCAATCCACACCATGCATATCCTTGTGGTAGAATCGCTGTTTCTCTTGGCGATATATGCGGTCAAACATGTACTCACGCTCCTGTGCCAGGTCAAGACTCATCTCGCCACGGATACTGATACCCGTATAGGCACCCGTGCCACCTTTGTATTTGCCTGTGCGGCTACCAAATATGAACATGTTTTCCATCTTCTTGTCCCACATCAGCGAGCCGCTTACGCCACTCTGAATAATCTTGTTGCTATGGTCGCGCAGGTCGAGTTGCCACATATTGTACGATCCGTCATACGACATGCAGTAGAAGAGTTTGTCACCCTCCTTATTCATCGTAAATCCACTTACCGAACCAGAGCGAGGTGTGAGTCGCACGATGCGGTCCTCGATGCCCTCAAGCTCGATGACAATCTCTTCAGGCTTACTCTCTTCGGTCTTTTCAGTTTTCTTGTCGCCTTTCTTGTCATCCTTTTTCTCCTTTTCGGCCTTCTCTTTCTCGGCTTTCTCTTTCTCCTCCTTTGCCTTCTTCTCGGCCTCCTGATAGAGTGCATAATCCTCCTTGCTCATGTTAGCAAGCTCATATGACTTACGATTAAGGTACACAATCATAATATCGCTCTGCGACCCCCATGATGCGTGGCTGCGCATACCGAAACGGTCGGTTGAGAATATTATGGCATTGCCGTCCATCACCCACTGAGGAGATTCATCAAAATAGCCTGTGTTGGTGAGGTTGTGTATTGGGCCTCCCTGTGCGCTGACGATACCTACGTCAGAGTATGGGTCGTGACGGTTTCCTGTGTAGCTTACCACAAACCACTTGCCGTCGGGCGACCATGAGTAGTCCATGCCTCCCGATGTTGAATAGTGCTGCGAGCCATCGGTTATCTGACGTACCTTGCCCGACTTGATATCCATAACCATAAGTCGGCAGCGGTCCTCTACAAAAGCCAGCTCCTTACCGTTGGGTGAGTACTGGGGATGTGAACGGTCAATCTTGTTGTCTTTGAACAGGGGCTTCTCCTCGAGAAGTGTCGCATATGCCAGATTTGGGTCCTCCTTGCGGACAACCGATGCAGTGTAGATGTTCCAGTTTCCATCTCGCTCTGATGCGTAGGCTATCGAGCGGCCATCGGCAGCAAACGATGGAGCTATCTCCGACTGAGGTGTGGAGGTTATGCGCTTTGTTGTTGGGTAATCCACCGCTGTAACAAACAACTCACCACGCGATACGGTTGCAATCATCTTGCCGTCGGGTGATGGGGTAGCATAGCTGCCACCTCCGACGCTTAAATAAGTGAGTTTGTCGGTTGGCTCCTCATCGCGTATGCTGACAGCGAGTTTCTTGGGTGAACCATTAGAGGCTTGGGTGTATATCTCACCATTGTAACCATAGCAAAGTGTGCCGTTCTGGGCAATGGTAAGGAAACGTACGGGGTGAGTCTTGAACTTTGTCACCTGCTTTGCCGCTGAAGGATTGTCTGTGGGCATCGACCACACGTTGAATGTGCCACCCTGCTCGGTAAGGTAGTATATGGTTTTGTCGTTGTCGGCAAATCGAGGGTTGCGGTTCTCTCCCTCCCACTGTGATAGCTGGGTGTGCTTGCCCGATTCTGTGTCGTACAACCATATGTCGCGTGTTATAGATGATGTGTGGTGCTTGCGCAGGTCATCCTCACCACCTTTTCGGTCCTGGTACAGGAAACGCTTGCCATCGCGACTGAACGAGATGGTCTGGGCTGGCGTTGCAAGTACACGCTCGTAGCGGCCTCCATCGACCGAAATGGCATACAGCTCCTGCATCGAACCCTTTGGAATAAGGGCACTCTCCACTGGGTCGGATATTGTTGCCGAGAAGTATATCTTCTTGCCGTCGGGTGAAAATGCCGAAGGTTTCTCGTTTGCTGAGTTGGTGGTTATGCGTTTTGGCGAGCCACCCGTTGCGGGCACGGTGAAAATGTCGAAGTTACCGTAGCGGTTGCTTGCAAAAGCAATACTCTTGGAGTCGGGTGACCATACGGGAGCATAGTCGTAATGCGCAGTGGGTGTGATACGTTCAGCCTCGCCACCGTTGATTGAAGCAACGTAGATGCTGCCTTTGTAACAGAAGGCCACTTTTTCTCCGTCAGGAGAAATAGCAGGATAACGCATCCACAAGGGCTCTGCGTATGAGGCAAGAGTCGTAAAGAATATTGCCAAAAGAGTGATAAAATGTCTCATAATTATAGTTTTTGTGTTTTTATTATCTATTTTGTCAGTATATTTGTGCTGTTAAAAGTCCACATTCCCGACAAAGTTAGAAAACTTTTTATAAAATTGAGTAACTTTTCTTGTGTGAAATTGATTTTTGACGCTAAGTATGCCAATGTGTAATTAATTATATATGTAGAATTATGTTTACCGAGAAAGATATATGTCAGATTGAGCAGCACGGTTTGACCGTGGCCCAGGTTGAGCAGCAAATTGAGAATTTTCGTCAGGGATTTCCCTTTTTGAAGATTGTGCGTGCGGCTTCGGCTGGTGATGGCGTTGTGGTGTTGAGTCCCGAGCAGATAGCCTCTGCGGTAGAGCGTTATGAGGCGGCTGCGGAGTTGCTTCAGATTGTGAAGTTTGTGCCTGCATCGGGTGCAGCAACACGCATGTTCAAGGAGTTGTTTGAGTTTGTCAATGACGATAAATATACCCCGGGAATAGAGCGTTTGCTCGATAATATCGAGAAGTTTGCATTCTGGAGCGAACTATCTCAGTATATTGTGCCCGATTCGCCTGAGGAAGAGATAGTTGAGGCTATTATCAAGGGCGGCTTGAATTATGGCTCAAAGCCCAAGGGCTTGGTCACTTTTCATGCTTATCCTGATGGCAATAGAAAGGCTGTTGAGGAGCATTTGGTCGAGGGTGCCGCCTATGCCCGCATGGGAGATAAAGTAAGGCTTCATTTCACCGTTTCGGAGGAGCATAAAGGTGGCTTCTGGGATGTGCTGGGAGCTACACAGCCAGGCTATGAGGAGGCTTTTGGTGTGAAGTATGATATCTCGTTTTCGGTGCAGAAACCTTCGACCGACACCATTGCCGTGAATCCCGATAATACGCCATTTAGAACAGATGACGGCAATCTCTTGTTTCGCCCTGCTGGTCATGGTGCGTTGATTGAGAACCTAAATGATATTGATGCCGACATCATCTTTGTGAAAAATATCGACAACGTCACAACCGATGCCCGCCGAGGTGACACTATCACCTACAAGAAAGCACTGGCGGGAGTGTTGCTTGAACTCCAGCAGCAAGCATTCGCCTTCTTGAAACAGATGGAGCAGGGTAGTGCAGATAATGCCGAGGTGGCTCGTTTTGTTGAGGAGCGTTTGTGTGTTAAGCTGCCCGAACAGTGGTCAGCTTCAACGCTTGTGGAAATCTTGAATCGACCAATCCGAGTATGCGGTGTGGTGCGTAATCAGGGAGAGCCTGGCGGAGGCCCATTCTGGGTTGAGGGTGATGGAGGTGTGCAGTCGTTGCAGATTGCCGAGTCGAGCCAGATTGCTCCCGAGGATATACATCTGATGAAGTCGGCCACCCACTTCAATCCTGTGGATTTGGTATGCGGTGTAAAAAATGCTGCTGGCGAAAAGTTCGATTTAACACAATACACTGACCCTGCAACGGGCTTTATCTCGTCAAAGTCGAGCGGTGGGCGAGAGTTGCGTGCGCAGGAGTTGCCGGGCTTGTGGAATGGTGCTATGGCCAAGTGGAATACGGTGCTTGTTGAGGTGCCAATCACCACTTTTTCACCCGTGAAAGTGGTGCAGGATTTGTTGCGCCCCGAGCATCAGCCCGAAGCGTAAAACAAGTTGCAACGCTCTGTTCTTGTTGCAAATATACTTAGCAATAGATAGGTTGTCAGAAATCTCTGACAGCCTATTTTTATCTTCTTTCTGGATGTGTTTTGAGGTCTTGTGCTAACGCGACAACTGATGTAGAATTGAGTATCAACAAGCGAAGAATAAATATTGATTTTTTATTCATGTTTTATGAAGTTTCACTTGAAACAAACATCGTGAAAATAATATTTGCAGGCGTTATTGGCTACATGAAAAATAGCTTTTGTGTTGCTGCAATGTGCGATTTTTACTGAAAACAGGTGCTGGATGGTGGAAAAAAGAGATGTTATTAGGAAAGAGCGTTCGAAAAAAAGGTTTTTAATTTTGGCAGAGTGGATAAAAGTATTATCTTTGCGAGCGAATTTATATTATATATGTATCTGTGATGCATAAACAACCTGACGCATAAAAATAATCGTAAATAAATATTATAAAATCATGGGAAATACAAAACTTCAGGAGCTTACCGACAAGCTTTATCAGCAGGGTTTGGAGAAGGGTCGCAACGAGGCTGACTCACTTGTAGCTGAGGCAAAGGTTAAGGCTCAAAAGATTTTGGCAGATGCTCAGGAGCAGGCTGCATCTATTATCGCTGCTGCCGAGGATAAGGCTGCCGATGTTGAGAAAAATGCAATGACAGAGATTTCACTTGTCGGCAAGCAGGCTGTTGCAAAGATTAAGTCTGAGATTGAGACTTTAATCGTTGCTAAGACTACTAGCGAGGGTATCAAGGCTGCCAACGTGGATGCTACATTCATCAAGGATATGTTGCTTGCAGTTGCGCAGAATTGGAACAATGGCGACAAGGTAGAGCTTTCTGCAATGTTGCCCGAGGCAAAGAAGGCCGAGCTTGACAAGTCGTTTGCTGCTGCCGCTGCCGCTCTTTTGCAGGCAGGCGTTGAGGTTGGTTACTCTGCTGAGGTTAAGACCGGTTTCAAGGTGGGCGAGAAGAAGGGTGGTTACTACATCTCATTCTCTGATGAGAGCTTTGAGGCTCTGCTCAGTGGCTATTTGCGCGAGAAGGTTGCTCAACTGATTTTTAAGGCATAGTTTCTATGTTTGGAAATAAGAATTATTACTGCTTAGTAGCTGGACTCAAAGAGTACACGCTCGATGCCGACACCAAAGGCTTCGATGCCAAGGCTATCGTTGAGGAGATTATGGAGGAACTATCCTCTTCCGATGCGAAAGCCGTGCGACTTCTGTATAGCTACTATGACTGTGAAAACATCATTGCCCTGAAGGCCGGCCGCAATGCGTTCAACGAACTCGGCAATCTTTCGCAGCAAGAGCTCGAGAACGAGTTGGCAGAGCCTACGCTCCTTCCTTCACGCATGGCTCGCGTCATCAAGGCCTATGCTTTGCGCGATGACGAGCAGGCCGAGGAGAATGAGTATGCCAAGGGTTTGGATCTCAGCATCAGTTTCGAGCGTTCACTTCTGGAGGCATACTATGAGGAGTGCGCACACTCGTCAAGTGGTTTCCTGAAGGCGTGGGCTCAGTTTGACCGAACCCTGCGTAATATCTCGGCTGCAGCTGTGGCTCGTACTTTGGCACGTTCGATTGATGGAGTGACGGTAGGCAAGGGTGATGTTGTTGAGCAGTTGGAGCGTTCGTCAGCCGCTGATTTCGGTTTGCGTGGCGAATTGCCATATATTGATGGTGTTATCGCCGCAGTCAATGATGAAACCAATATGGTTGAGAAGGAGCATAAGATTGATCTTATACGCTGGGAGCAGGCGATTGACCTGGCGTCAAGCAGCTACTTCGACATAAACGCCATACTCTCATACCTGGTGCGTGTGAATATTGTGGCTCGTTGGGCTAAACTCGACCAGCAGCGTGGTCGTGAGATGTTTAAGCGAATACTCTCGGAACTCGATAGTAAGGAGTTGATAAATAAATAATAAAAACTATATAAATGAAAACTTTAGGACGTGTAAATGGTATCATCTCGAACATCGTAATCGTTAAGGTTGATGGTGCGGTGGGGCAGAACGAGATCTGCTATGTATATTGTGGTGATACCCGAATGATGGCTGAGGTCATCAAGGTCGTGGGCGATGATGCCTACGTGCAGGTGTATGACAGCACCCGTGGCTTGAAGATTGGTGACAAGGTGGAGTTCCTTGGTCACATGTTGGAGGCTACGTTGGCTCCAGGTCTGTTGTCGAAGAACTATGACGGTTTGCAGAACGACTTGGAGAAGATGGAGGGATTGTTCATCAATCGTGGTTCTATTACTGACCCAATTGATTTTGAGCGCAAGTGGGAGTTCACTCCTCTGGCAAAGGCTGGTGATAAGGTTACAGCCGGAGATTGGCTTGGTGAGGTTAAGGAGCAGTGGGTTGCCCACAAGATTATGGTTCCTTTCATCATGCAGGGTGCATACACTGTAAAGAGTGTAGTTAAGGCTGGTGAGTATAAGGTGACAGATACCGTAGCTGTTGTTGAGGATAAGGATGGCAACGAGTATAAGATTACCATGGTGCAGAAGTGGCCAGTTAAGCAGGC
>JAFOHD010000067.1 GCA_017421945.1 Alistipes sp.
CGTGCCTGTTCTGGGAAAATCTGCACCACGGGCTCACGACCATCCACACCCTTCTTGCGGTCGATGATTGCCAGCGAGCCCCATGGGCGGTCGTGACACGAGCCAAAGATACATATTACAAGGTCGGTACCTGGAATCTGACGTCCATCAATCACGCCGCCAGGACTGGCTGTATTGTTACCATAATAGATAGAGTGCTTTGTACCATCGGGATTAACAGTCCAGAGGCCCTGTGCATCACCAAAGTTTCTATCAACATACTCCCAGCGGTCATAGAGTATGCGACCATCGCTGAGCAATGACGAGTGTCCCTCGAAAAGAGTGCTGACACCAATCTGTGTAATGTTGGCACCATCGGCCTCCATGCGGAACAGGTTACCCATGATGTGACGGTTGCACATACAATATTTTGGCTGACGTGTTGATGTGAAAACGATGTCGCCATCAGGCAAATACAAAGGGTCGATATCCGACACGCCCTCGGCCGATGTCAATTGCTTGAGGTTACTGCCATCAAGCCCCATCTCATAGATGTGATATCCATCCTCCTTGTTTTTGCGCATTGAGAAAACGACCTTCTTGCCGTCATACGATATTTCGGGATCACGCACAACACCTGTCTCCAGCTTGATAAGGGTGCGTGTTGTGCCGCTATCAACATCATATATTTTCATTGCTCCGCCTGGCGAAAATTTCCTGTCGTTAATCTCACCATACTGAAAGAGTGTCGCAGTGTCGTGGTGGTCCACAGCATATTGATTACGCTCGATGTACAGAATCTGCTTACCGGCAAGTACCTGCCGCGCGTTGGGTGAAAGTTTTATCGGCTCGGCTGCAATTGATATGCCTGCGAAGAACGTCATCGCTGCAACGCAAAATACATTGATAGCAAAATACTTTTTCATATTGTGGATTGTTTATGATTCAATACGCAAAGATAACTTTTTTTTTGAACAAATTATAGTTTTATTGCATTTTACACGCTTTATACACTTACAACGCTACGAAATTCGGCTATTTTACGCTCATATATTTCAAAAAAATGTATATCTTTGCCACGACATTCATAAGGGGTGCCTTACTATCAGGCTGAGATTATACCCATTGTACCGGATACGGGTAATGCCGAGACCGGGAGAAGCGTAATCAACATTTACACCCCTTTTCTATGTTTTTAACTTAAAAATAAAAGACATGAAAAGGATTTTTTTTACTCTTGCTATGGCAGCGTGTTCGCTGTGCATAGCATGGGCACAGGATGGATTGCAGAATCCCACCCTGCCCGACCATGAGCAGGACACCATCTCGATGAGTGGCGACTTGCAACAGATTCACGTGGTAGCTACACGAGCTACAAAATCAACACCCGTAGCGCATACCAATCTCAAACATGAACAGATTGCGCGCCAGAATTACGGATTGGATGTGCCTTCGTTGCTGGCTCTTACCCCCTCGATGATTGCCACCAACGAAACAGGCATAGGTATAGGTGGCACATCAATACGTCTGCGCGGAACCGACGCCACGCGAGTAAACGTAACAGTTAATGGCATGCCGCTCAACAATCCCGATTCACACTCCACATATTGGTACGACACGCCCGACCTGCTCTCGGTAGTCGGTGATATGCAGGTGCAGCGAGGTGCGGGCACATCAACCAACGGAACAGGTGCATTCGGTGGCGCCGTAAGTATGACTACCTCCGCTCCCGCATCGGAATTTGGCGGTGAGGCATCATTCTCGTATGGCTCATACAACACCAACAAGCAGGCGGTTGCCATCAGTTCTGGACTCATGAAAGGCGGCTGGGCGGTAGATGCCCACCTTACTCATATCGGTTCGGATGGATACATTGACAGGGGTATGACCGACTTGAAGTCCTACATGTTGCAGGCGGCTCATTACGGAGAGCGCACCAGCATCAAATTCCTCTCGTTTGGAGGCAAGGCAAAGACTTATCTCACCTACACGGGAGTAACTAAAGAAGAGATGCAACTTTACGGCAGACGCTATCACACCGAAGGTCAATATGAAACCTCACATGGCGAGCATGTGCTGGCTGATGGCACTCATGTTGATTATTATGATGACCAGACAGATAACTACCTTCAGTTAAACAATCAGTTGATGTTGAATCACCGCTTCTCCGACTCCTGGTCACTATCGCTAATGGGTTTTTATACCTATGGTTATGGGTACTACAAACAGTACAAGGATGCCCGCACATTGCTGGAATATGGCAACCTCGGCATCACAGATCCAAGCATTGAGGCCGACATGATACGCCGCAAGATTATGCGCAATCACACCACAGGATTGAATGTTACTGCTGCCTACTCTACCAGCCGTCTGCAACTCTTGATGGGAGGCTCGTGGAGCTACTACACTTGCCCTCATTGGGGTGAAATTGACTGGGTGGATGGCTTTGAGCAAAGTGCCGTTCAGGGTAAGTGGTATGACAACGATGTTGATAAACAGGACGCCAACCTGTTTTTCAAAAGCACATGGCGTGTAGCAGATGGGCTGAATATGTATGCCGACTTGCAATATCGTTACGTGAGTTACAAGGCGTGGGGCGTGAACGACAATTTCGACTGGAACACCATGCAGATGCAGCCCATCAATGTGGATAAGAAATACCACTTCTTCAACCCTCGCATCGGAGTAAACTATGCGTTTGACAAGCACAACAGCATATACGCATCATTTGCCGTGGCGCAGAAGGAGCCTACACGCTCGGATTTCACCGACCGATATATGTTTGCCACCGACCAGACACAGCCAAAGTCGGAGACATTGTTTGACTACGAGCTTGGATATCAATTCGCTGCCCCACGCCTGCAATTAGGCTTGAACTTATATTATATGAACTACCGCGACCAGCTCATACCCACGGGAATGGTGAACGACAGTTCCGACGCACTTAATGTGAATGTGCCAAAGAGTTATCGTTGTGGAGTGGAACTCACTGCGGCATGGAATGTGGCCCGCTGGCTGACATTAGGCGGCAATGCCACATTGAGCAGCAACAAGATTCTCGATTATGTGGACATGCTCGCCGAGAGTCCCACCTATGGTGAAAATCTTGGAACGATGACCATTGCCTACTCGCCCGACTTCATGGCTTCGGCTTATGCCGATTTTCATGTTAAGGGATTTGAGGCTGTGTGGCGTACACAGTATGTAGGGAAACAATATTTCACCAACAACGAAATTGAGGCTCTCACACTTGATGGCTACTGCGTCACAAACCTCGAACTCGCCTATACGCTCCCCTCGCGTGCTGCAAAGAGTGTTCGACTGGGTGTTACCCTCTACAATTTGCTTAATGCTTCTTATTGCAGCAATGGTTATGGTTATTCCTACATGTGGGATAACAAAAGATATGACGAGGCCTACTACTTCCCTCAGGCTCCGCTTCACGTATTGGCAAACGTTAGTGTAAAATTCTAAAACAAGTTAAAATATATGGACTTCAAACTTATCCTTCAGGTTGTGGGCGTGGTGCTCGGTCTTATTTACTTATGGCTTGAGTACAAGGCCAATATATGGCTCTGGGTAGTCGGGCTTATTATGCCCATAGTGCATGGCACGCTCTATTTTCGTGCGGGTCTCTATGCCGACTTCTCGATGCAGTTATACTACATTTTAGCAGGTGTTTACGGCTTGATAGTATGGCGACGTGGCGCAAAGCAAACCAAGGATAAGGGAGCGCTGAAGATTACATCTACCCCAACGACTGTATGGGTGGCCGTTGCGGGCATGTATGCCATCTTGCATGGTGCCATATATCTGTTCTTATGCAATTTCACTGACAGCACGGTGCCATTCTGGGATTCGCTCACCACAGCGCTTTGCATTGTGGCCTATTGGATGCTCTCTCGCAAATATGTCGAACAATGGCTGGTGTGGCTTGCGGTGGATGTGATAACCGTAGGACTCTACATATACAAAGATATTCCAATTACAGCAGGGCTATATGCTCTTTACTCGACAATGGCTATTGCGGGTTATGTGCGTTGGCTTAGGATGATGCAGAAGGCACAGGTATAACGAATTATTGGGCAAAACATACAATATTTTACTTCAAGGGGCTGCTTCAGTCCCTTTTTTATTATTACTTATGGCGCGAATAAAATTATTCTCACTGGTTTATTATGTTGTTTGGTTTTTTTTATATACTTTTGTAACGCGTTAAGCGACAAAAGGCACAACAAGCGTTATGCAAATCACAAAGGCTGAATTTAAGTGTAGCTCAGAGAAAATCTCGCAGGTTCCCAAGGACAACCTGCGTGACGTTGCTTTTATTGGTCGCAGTAATGTGGGCAAATCATCGTTAATCAACATGCTCACAGGGCGTAAAGGGCTAGCAAAGGTCTCAGCGACGCCCGGTAAGACTCGCCTTATAAATCACTTTACTATAAACAACAGTTGGTATCTGGTCGATTTGCCAGGTTATGGTTATGCGCGTGTGTCAAAGTCGCAACGTGGCGAGTTTTCGAAAATCATTCTTGACTATGTACTCAAATGCAAGAAGATGCACTTCCTGTTTGTGCTGGTTGATTCGCGACTTGAGCCACAGAACATCGACCTTAAGTTCATTGAGATGCTCGGCGAGAATGGAGTCCCTTTTGGTATTATCTTCACCAAGGGTGACAAGCTCTCGGCAAGTCAGCTCAAGCGCAGCGTGGAGCGTTTCTCCAAGGTTCTTGCAGAGCAATGGGAGGAGTTGCCTCCAATGATTTGCACCTCTTCGGAAAAGGGCACAGGACGAGATGAAGTATTGAATTACATCGACTACTGCCTGCAACAAAACATAGCACCAGAGGAGGAGTCGGAATAAAAGAATGAAATTTGTGAAATTAAAATAATATAAACAAAATGGCTGTTCATAAGATTAAATTTTTTACAGGACGCGCATCGCGTTATCTTGCAGAGAAGATTGTAAAGAGCTATGGCTCGGTGTTGGGTGATGCTGAGGTGTTGCAGTTCAGCGATGGTGAGTTCCAACCTTACTACAATGAGTCAATTCGTGGTTGCACTGTATTCATTATTCAATCAACATTCCCTTCATCTGACAATTTGATGGAGCTTTTGATGATGATTGATGCAGCACGTCGTGCTTCGGCTTATAAGGTTATTGCCGTAATTCCTTATTTCGGCTGGGCGCGTCAGGACCGCAAGGACCGTCCTCGTGTACCAATCGGAGCTAAGCTTGTTGCAAACCTTCTGGTTGCTGCCGGTGTTGATAGAATCATGACTATGGACCTGCATGCAGACCAGATTCAGGGTTTCTTCGATGTTCCCGTTGATGCTCTTTATGCGAGCGGTATCTTTGTGCCTTATATCAAGAATCTTAACATCGAGAACCTCTCTATTGCATCTCCCGACATGGGCGGTGCAAAGCGTGCCCACTCTTATGCAAAGCACCTCCACACTCCTATCATCATCTCACACAAGGAGCGAGCAAAGGCCAACGTTGTTGGTAGCATGACGGCTATTGGTGAGGTGGAAGGCCGCAACATCATCATCGTTGATGATATGATTGACACTGCCGGCACAATCTGCATGGCTGCTGATATGCTTATGGACAAGGGCGCAAAGAGCGTACGCGCCGTGATTACTCACCCCGTGTTGTCGGGTGCTGCTTATGAGCGCATCAATGCAAGCCAGCTTCAGGAGGTTATCGTCACCGACACCATTCCACTGAATCAAGAGAAGGACTTGAGCAAGTTTACCGTATTGTCAGTTGCCGACATCTTCGCCGAAGTTATCGAGCATGTTCACAACTACAAGGAGATTAGCTCTCTCTTCTATAAATAATAGAGCGCAATAAAGAGAAATAATCCGAGTTTAGGCTCGGATTATTTTTTTATATTCATCTTTATTCGCTCCAGTCCACTACGCTTCAGGGGCGTAGTGCCCATGCGTGCTTCAAACTCCTTCGCACTCATTGCCGCCCAATCGGTTGGACTAATATCGCGCGGATTAAATATGGGGTCAAACAGGGTATTGTTATGATATGCCGCCTTTTGGTTGTAAGGACAACAACTTTGACACTCGTCACACCCGAATATCCAGCCATGAAGGTCAATCTCCGAGGTTGGCTGTTGCTCTATGGTGTGGCATGATATACAACGTGAAGTATTGATAGTCATAGGTGCTACAATCGCTCCATTGGGGCATGCCTCCATACATCTGCGACACTCGCCACACCCTACGCCTTGTAGCGGCTGGTCATAATTATCGGCATAGGCATCCACCACCAATTCACCCAGCAATACGTAACTGCCATATTCAGGCGTTATAAGCAGCGACTGCCGCCCTATCCAGCCGAGCCCCGCATTTACAGCATATTGTTTTTCAAATATGGGCGCAGAATCAACAAATACCCTGCCGTTCAATGTCGGATATTTTACCTTTAGTTCCTTGAGGAGTTGCTTGAGCATCTTCTTGATGGTCTTGTGATAATCCTTGTTGCAGGCATAGGATGCAATCTTGCAACCATCATCCTCGGCATAGCCATCGCTGACAACGGATTTATAACTCACAGCGCACACAATCACCGTTTTAGCACCTTCGACCATAAGCCTCACATCGCAACGCTTATCTACATTGCGGCTCATGTACTCCAATGATGAATCATACCCCTTCTCCAACCAAGAATTTAAGGCATTATTATTGAACGTCAATTTCTCACATCGAGCCACTCCACAAAGGTCAAAACCGACTGTTTTCGCCAGGCCCTTTATATGTACACTTTCGATATTTACCATTTTCAACACAAAATTAGCGAAATTAAATATTTTTCACTATCTTCGCTGCAAATTTACCACGAATATAACTTTTTATTTATGAATTTAACTACACTTTATGATCTTCTTCACCGAAGCGTTGAGAAATACGGCGACAAAGTGGTATTCTCGATGCTTGGCAGTGAAGATGTTACCTACGCTGAAGTAGGCAGAAGAGTAAAGCAGGTGCAGGAGATGCTTTTGGGCGCAGGCCTTACAGCCGGCGACAAAGTTGCTCTGTTGAGTAGCAGCATGCCTAACTGGGGTGTTTGTTATTTGGCTGTGGCAACAGCCGGTATGGTTGTCGTACCCATCATGCCTGACTTTACAAGTGCAGAGATAGAGATGCTCATCAAACACTCCGAGGCGAAGGCTCTTTTGACTTCTGATAAACTCTATACCAAAGTACCCAAGGAGGTTATCCCTTCGCTCAACATAGTGATACGCACCAAGAATTTGAGCGTCATCTCACAGATGGTGACAGGCGCAGGCGAAACAGTTGTTCCAAAGCCTGAGGATTTGGCAGTTATCATCTACACATCGGGAACAACATCACGCCCCAAGGGAGTTATGCTCACACATGGCAATCTGGCACAGCAGATTAACATGATATATAGACTCTACCCTATCGGCACCGAGGATTCTATGTTGTCGGTATTGCCTCTCTCCCACACCTACGAGTGTTCGCTGGGTATGCTCTATGTGTTTGCCACGGGTGCCAAGACCACCTATCTTGAGAAGCCACCTACCCCATCTGTTTTGTTGCCAGCACTTCGCAAGGTGCGCCCGACATGCTTCCTGATTGTACCTCTCATCATCGAGAAGATATACAACTCGCAGATTGTGGGTAAGTTTACAGCCAACAAATTCATCAGCAAAATATACGGTATAGGCGTTTTCCGTCGCTTGCTGCACCGTATTGCGGGCAAGAAGCTCAACCAGGCATTTGGCGGCAAGGCACGTCTGTTCATCGGAGGTGCAAAACTCGACGAGCGTGTAGAGAAGTTCCTTGCCGAGGCTAAGATTCCATACGCCATCGGTTACGGTCTGACCGAGACTGCGCCACTTGTGGCTGGTCAGATATCGCCTGCAACAAAGATTGGTGCCACAGGCCCACAGATGGAGGGTGTGAAGGTACGCCTTGATAATATCAACCCCGAAACAGGCCATGGCGAGATTGTGGTTAATTCACCTTCTGTGATGATGGGCTACTACAAGAACGAGGAGGCGACAGTCGAGGTGTTCACCAACGATGGCTGGTTCCGCACAGGTGACCTCGGTTATATCGACAACGACGGTTACATCTTCATCAAGGGCCGCCTGAAGAACATGATTCTCGGCCCAAGCGGTGAGAACATCTACCCCGAGGAGATTGAGAATGTGCTAAATTCTCATATCTTTGTGTCGGAGTCGGTTGTGACCGAGCAGGATGGTCAGCTCATCGCACTTGTTCATTTCGACAGCGAGGCTATCGAGAAACTCAAGGATGAGTTTATGTCCAAGTGGGAGATTACTCGCGATGAGTGGAACCTGAAGAAGGATGAGTGGAGCAAGCGCATGTCGGAGATTAAGCAGGATTTGATTAAGTACGTAAACTCCAAGGTCAATCGTTTCTCGCGCATCACAGCTGTCGTTGAGCAGAAGGATGAGTTTGAAAAAACCCCATCAAAGAAGATTCGCCGCTTCCTCTACACCAAAAATGAGAAGCAAAACATGAAATAGGATATCATAATCCGAAAAATAGAGAGCCGCATCAAATGATGCGGCTCTCTATTTTCATGCCCTAAGCAATCTTTAACTTCTTAGACTCAGGCACCGCTCCAAGAGCGAGCCTAAATCCAATGCCATATTAGATTTGTTTGTTGGTAACCATCCGGCGATACACATCGTAACGCTTCATAACCTCACGCACATACGCTTCGGTCTGTCGGCTGCCTGTAAACTTACCGTGGCGGACCAATTCACTCTCATAAACTGCCGGGTCGGCTTTCTGCTTCAGATAGCGTGCTACCACCTCCCATGAATTGTAATCCTCACCATTGCTCTTCGCCAAACGGCGCGCATCCGACACGTGGCCTATACCGCCATTGTAGCAAGCAAGAATAATACTCATACGATCGTTTGCCGAGGCAGACGGTGATATCTTCAGTGTCTTGTCAATCTGCTTCAGGAGCTTTCCAGCCAGGCGGATGTTAGTCTCCGGGTCGGCTATACTCTCCTTATCAACATTGAACTGTTTTCCCACGATGGGCATCACCTGCATCAACCCTATGGCACCCTGCTTCGATACAAGATGTGACATGAATCGAGATTCGTTGTAGGCGATGGCGCTCATCAATATCCAGTCCTGCCCCTCTTCTGCGCTGATGCGGCGCATCATCTCGTCATATGCCGAGATAACCCACTGCTGCACCTTTACGCTGTCTTGTGTCGCTGTCTCAGCGACCACATGCTTTGTTGTCTCTACAGTTGGTGCCACCGTCTCGGCTTGCACCAACTCCTCCTCGTTCAAAATACGAGACTCAAAAATAGTTGCTCCAACTAAAATAAGAACGATCGAAAAAATAATTGTCTTTTTTGACATAAATGTTTGTATTGCGGGCAGCTCTCATGTGCCTTACAACACCCTAATCATAGAAACTCCACGAAATACCCATCTTAAACATACCCGGATTCTGTGGATAACCCGCAACGGTGAAATACTCATCGTTACCAAGCAACCCATTGTTCACGTGCTGGTACTTTAAGAAAATGCGCATTCTCTTCCATTTGGCAGTCACGAAGGCATCAAGATAGGGGTAATTACCCAACTGATGGTCGCGCTGGTTGTAGAACGCTGCAAGTGCAGGATTGTACGAAGGTGCATAATACTTGGTATTAAATCGGCCATCGATACCAATCTGCATTCGCAACACCTTTTTCTTCTCTACCCAAAATTCGTAGTAGTATGAGAGAAAGGCACTACATAATGGAACGGGAATAACTTCCTGATTTGTGCTCCATTGCAACAATACCCTGTGGTCAAGATGAAGTCCGCCAATGCGGAAATCTTTGCGAGCATACAAACTCGTCAAACTTATCGCCTCGGACTCCTGCATGACCTGGCTGCTGGCATCGTAGTAGATTTTATTCGACACCACACCCTGCCATGCGCTGAACTCCAATGCTCGGCTTGGAATCTCAAGCGATACTTTGAAACGGGTTTCATTCTCCTTGTCAAAGGAGTTGAACCACACATAGTGGTTCGAGAATAGGTTCTCCTCCCAATATGAGGCAGATTGCTGCAATTGCGAAAATTCGCCTCGGAGGACAACGGGACGACCTCGGAACTTTGCCGTGAGTGCTATATGAGCATTCAGGTTAAAGTCTCCGCTCCTATATCCAGCTGGGTAATACTTAACATTAGCACCCCAGTCTGCAAATTGTCTTACCTTACCGCTTACGGCTCCGTATGCATACCATGCTGTCTTTTTATCGACATCATATTTGCCCGACACATAATCATCAAGCTGAAACTGTGTATATGCATACATATCTACACCAACACCTCCACCCAAACGGCCAACGGCACCATTGCGGTCCCATGGCTGCGCCTCGACAAACAATCGATTTGAGATTACACGCTCGCGAATTGAGTCACGCGATTCAGTTGGCGAAATATACCAGTTTTTGTAATATACACCCTTCGTGGGTATATATTCACCTTTATCATTTATCTCACCTCGCTCGTTGGTGTATTCATCGTAAACATCGGTGTATAGTTTATTCCATGTGTTATACTCAAAGATATGACCTACGTAGATGGTCGAGAGGTCGGCTAACGAAAAATCGTAATCGGTTACTCGCTGCAACGGAATAGCATAAGCCTGCTTGATGAACACCGAGTTATTACGATAGGAGTTATTTGCCTTAGCACCTGCCAACTTCATTGGCACACCTGATGGATGCTCATAAGTAGTATCAGCCACAGCCCAGACTCCTACCACACCTCCATTTTCGCGTTGGGTTATACGGTTGTTAATAAACGCAGCATGCACCGAATAGCGCTTACCTGTGTGAGCCGCCGCCACCGATAGGTTGTGGTTGGTAGTTCGCTGCCAATCATACAGACCCTTGGTGCCTCGGGCCTTGTAGTTTACATTGAAGCTTGTTGTTGGCGACACATTATGTGCTGCCGTAATCTCGAAATGTTCCTCCTTGTATCGTTTTTGTCCCGACTCCAGATATGTAAAGTTAAGGAACGGAGTCTTGGAGTTGTAGAAGGGGACATTATCCATACGATAGGTGTAGGCATCGTAAGATTGTGCAAACTTGAAATCGGGATTCTGCGAGCGGTCGAAATAGTTAAACGGAAGTGTAGATTGACCCAATCCACCGAGGGTCATATCTCCCACACCCTTAAGCTGATAGGGGTAATCAATTCTCCAATTAGCTAAAGTTGTATCAAGTGGCAGAATCTCCACATCATTCATCTGGCGACTTACGTGCCACTTGAAGTTGCGCAAGGCTCGTATTGAGTCGCTGAAATAGTACGACTCCAATGGTTTGCGTATGCGTTTTGTCTTGGTGCTATCACCCTGCTCGCCATCTTCCCCTTCGGAATTTTGGGCAAAAGGATTCGCTCCACCCAGCGATACATCCTCACCGCGACGCTGTGCCCTTGCTATGGCTGCTGCATCCAACTGCGCATAAGTCATATCGGGCAGTAACACGAAGAGCGCCACTGCAACCAACATCATTATGCGAATTGTATGCTTCATTTTATACCAAACTCCTATTTACAACAATTTATTGCCCAGCGAATGGTTGAAATCACTACATAAAGAAGGATTATTGCAGGCACTGCAAACTTGGTAAACGCAATAATCATTATCGCCGATACAACTATAAACAAGTAACGTAACTCATTACCCTTCCATCCGAAACCCTTAAACTTCAGCGCAAACATGCGTATAGGGCTTATGAGCAGACACGCCATGATGATTGAAATCACCAGAATCACCTCTTTTGACAACACAATATCACCCATCTGTGCAAGCATAGCCAACGACAGGCAGAAAAGTCCATTTGCTGGTGTAGGCAAGCCGCAGAACTCGGTGTGCTGACTGTCATCAATATTGAACTTCGCTAATCTCAGCGCCGAGAATGCAACAATTATTAACGTGAGGTAAACGCCGTAATCAACCAAACAATCAGGCAGTTGCAAGGTTGCGGCAGACTGTGAGTACCAGCAGAACATAGCAACCGACGGAACCAATCCAAACGACACCATGTCAGCCAAAGAATCAAGCTGCACACCTATTGCAGATGAACTTTTGAGGAGTCGAGCAACAAAGCCGTCAAAAAAGTCAAACACAGCAGAGGCCACCACCAGCCAAAAAGCCAACTTGAAATCAGCATTTGACAAAAGCGCAATCGTAGCACTCGCACCACACACCAAGTTACCAAGCGTCAGCATGTTAGGTATTGTGAAAAGTCTTATCTTCATATTTTTTACAAAATCCGCTATAATAATTGGCAAAGATACGAATAATTTTTTATCTTTGTGTAATTCTTAAAAAATCTTTTTATATATATGGTAAAAAATAGCTATTGCATCATTATGGCAGGCGGTGTTGGTGCTCGTTTCTGGCCTCAAAGCCGCAAAACCATGCCAAAGCAGTTTCTAGATATATTGGGCACAGGCAAATCATTCATCCGTTCCACCTTTGAGCGTTTTCTGCCCATTGTGCCAGCTGAAAATTTTCTCGTTGTAACCAATCGCAATTACAAGGATTTGGTATTACAACATATCCCAGAACTGAGTGAGGAGCAGATTCTTTGCGAACCCATAGGTCGCAACACAGCCCCATGCATTGCCTATGCCGCATACTCTTTGCTCAAGCGCAATCCCAATGCTCGGATGATAGTTACGCCATCAGACCATCTGGTACTTAACGAGGTTGATTTTCACGCAATTATACGAGAGTGTCTTGATTTCGCCGTAGAGAACAATGCATTGATGACCGTCGGCATACAACCTAATCGACCAGAAACAGGATATGGCTACATTCAGAAATCAAACAACGACACCATAAGCCGCGTAAAGTGCTTCACCGAGAAGCCCAACCTGGAGCTTGCGCAAACATTTGTGGAGTGTGGTGAATTTTTCTGGAATTCGGGTATATTCATCTGGACAGCCGAGGCCATTGTTAAGGCATTTGAAAGATATCTCCCCGAGCACCACACCCTCTTCCTCAATGCCTCACCTGCTCTTGGCACCGAGCAGGAGGCCGAGGCCATTGAACAGGTATTCTCTGAATGAAAGGCAATCTCTATCGACTACGGAGTTATGGAGAAGGCCGACAATGTATATGTTCGATGTGGTGATTTCGGCTGGAGTGATGTAGGAACATGGGGGTCGGTTTACCAGCTCTCGGCAAAGGACCAAAACGAAAATGTCGTGGTTGCAGATGCTTGTTACACCTACTTCACCGAGCGCACTTTCATATCTCTACCAAAAGGTAAGGTAGCAGTAGTTAATGGACTGAAAGACTTTATTGTAGTAGATACTCCCGATGCGCTTCTAATATGCCCTCGCAGCGACGAACAGAGCATCAAAAATTACATTGACGATGTGCGTTTTGACAGTGGTGAAAAGTATATTTAACAAAGATTGCCACATAACAAATCATGAGGCATTGAGCATAGTTGCTTGATGCCTCTTGTTTTTTATCACATCAAAGTTTTCGTTTTATCGAAAAAAATACATAAATTTGTGTGATTATTTGCATATCCTCTCCTCTGGAGAGATTTATCCGACATTGCTAATTATTAATTAAAAATTGAATATAATGGAACAACAGAAACAAAACATTTCTCTTCCCGAAAATGCTTATCGCGAACTCGAGGCAGGTGAGGAGTATAAGCCACTGATGTCGGCCGATTCGCAACCTGCCGAAGTTACACCATATTCGGTGGGCATGGGTGTGCTGATGGCAATTATTTTCTCTGCAGCTGCCGCCTTCTTGGGTTTGAAGGTCGGCCAGGTCTTTGAGGCTGCAATCCCTATTGCTATCATTGCAGTTGGTATGGGTACTGTGCTGGGCAAGAAGAACATGCTCGGTCAGAATGTTATCATACAGTCTATCGGCGCGTCATCAGGTGTGATTGTCGCAGGTGCAATCTTCACGTTGCCAGCACTCTACATTCTTGGTTTGGACGCTGCATTTTACCAGATTTTTCTCTCTTCTTTGCTGGGAGGTGTTTTGGGTATCGTGTTGCTAATTCCTTTCAGAAAGTATTTTGTAAAGGAGATGCACGGCAAGTATCCTTTCCCCGAGGCAACTGCAACAACCGAGGTGCTTGTGTCGGGCGAGAAGGGCGGCAATCAGGCGAAGCTGCTTGCTGTGGCTGGCTTGATTGGTGGTTTGTATGATTTCATTGTAAGCACTTTTGGCGCATGGACTGAGGTAGTATCAACACGCCTTACAGCATTTGGAGCCATGTGCGCTGACAAGTTCAAGGTTGTATTCTCACTCAATACGGGTGCTGCCGTACTTGGTCTGGGCTATATCATAGGTTTGAAATATGCCGTAATCATCACCGCAGGCTCATGCCTTGTGTGGTTTTTGATTGTTCCTTTGATTGGTTCAATCTCTCCGGATGCGGCTGCACTCTCGCCCGAGACCATATTTACAGACTATGGTCGTCCCATCGGCATCGGAGGTATTGCCATGGCAGGTTTGATTGGTATCATCCGTCAGGCCGGCATCATTCGTCAGGCAGTGGGCTTGGCAGTAAACGAATTAGCGTCAAAGAAGGATGTAAAGGCTACAATCATTGAGCGCACGCAGCAGGATTTGCCAATGAAACTCATCCTCTCGGTGTTGATTGCTGCCCTACTCTCTTGCTGGGTATTCTTCCACTTTGGCTTGCTGGGTAATGGTGTGCAGAGCGTTGTTGCGCTGCTGATTGTCTTTGTCATTGCATTCCTCTTTACTACTGTCGCAGCAAATGCCATCGCAATCGTGGGTACAAACCCTGTGTCGGGAATGACACTCATGACGCTTATCCTAAGTTCGCTTGTATTGGTTAGCGTTGGATTGAACGGCTCGGAGGGTATGACTGCCGCACTCATCATCGGTGGCGTAGTGTGTACCGCATTGTCAATGGCTGGCGGTTTTATCACTGACCTTAAAATCGGATACTGGCTCGGCACAACTCCTCGCAAGCAGGAGGGGTGGAAGTTCCTCGGCACATTTGTGTCGGCTGCAACCGTAGCGGGTGTTATGCTGGTGCTCAATGACACATATGGCTTTACCGGCGAGAATGCGCTTGTAGCTCCTCAAGCAAATGCCATGGCGGCAGTTATCCAGCCTTTGATGACCGGTGGCTCAACTCCATGGATTCTCTACTTTATGGGAGCTGTGCTTGCACTTGTATTGACAGCTATCGGTGTTCCTGCTTTGGCATTCTCTTTGGGTATGTTCATTCCTATGTACCTTAACGCTCCGCTTGTTGTGGGTGGTTTGATTGCATGGTTTGTTTCAAATCGCTCAAAGGATGAGAAGCTCAACAAGGCTCGCTTTGACCAGGGTACACTCATCGCATCGGGCTTCATTGCAGGTGGTGCTTTGATGGGTGTGTTGTCGGCCGTATTGAAGTTTATCGGTGTGGAGTGGTTTATGACAGAGTGGGCCGCCACAAAGAGTGCCGAGTGGTTGGGACTTGTGATGTATATTGTACTCATCATATACATGACATGGCACACTATGCGAGCTAAAAAGGAAGATTAAGTAATAATATATAAACACTTAATAACATGGAACTTAAAGATAGATTTTTGAAATATGTGTCGTTTGACACCCAATCAGACGAGAACAGCACAACATTTCCTTCGACCGACAAGCAGCTGGTGTTGCTGAATTATTTAGCCGACGAGATGCGCTCGCTCGGCATGGTGGATGTTACGGTCGATAAATATGGGTATGCGATGGGCACAATTCCAGCATCCAAAGGTTATGAGAACGCTCCCGTTATCGGCTTCATATCTCACGTTGATACATCCCCCGACATGAGTGGCAAGGATGTTAAGCCACACATTATAGAGTGCTACGATGGCGAGGACATTCAGCTCAATGCTTCGCTCACGATGAAGGTTGCGGAGTTCCCCGAATTGAAGGATTTTATCGGTCACACCTTGATTCACACCGATGGCACTACCCTTCTGGGTGCTGACGACAAGGCTGGTTGTGCCGAGATTATGACCGCAGCAGAGTATTTGATGTCACACCCCGAAATCAAGCACGGCAAGATTCGTCTGGGCTTCACTCCCGACGAGGAGATTGGTCGCGGCGTTGATTACTTTGATGTGGCCACATTCGGTGCCGACTTTGCATATACCATGGATGGAAGTGTCGAGGGCGAGCTGGAGTATGAGAACTTCAATGCCGCATCTGCAACAATTGAGATTCAAGGTCGCAACGTACACCCAGGCTATGCCAAGGATAAGATGATTAACGCCATTCAGGTAGCATGTGAGTTAAATGCTTTGCTTCCCGCGGTTCAGCGACCAGAATACACCACCGGTTATGAAGGCTTCTTCCACTGTGTGGGCTTCAATGGCACGGTTGAAAATGCGAAGTTGTCATACATCATACGCGACCACGACAGCGAGAAGTTCGAACAGAAGAAGGTGATGATGTGGAGTTGTGTGGATTTGTTACAGAAGCGTTATGGCGAGAGTGTACTGAAACTCACACTCAAAGACCAATACTTCAACATGCGCAAGATGGTTGAACCACATCCGCAGGTTATCGAGAAGGCTGTGGAGGCTATGCGCATGGCCGACGTGGAGCCCAAAATCAAGCCTATACGCGGAGGTACCGATGGCGCTCGACTGTCGTTTATGGGACTCCCCTGCCCTAATATCTTTGCAGGCGGCATGAATTTCCACGGCAAGTTTGAGTATTGCTCGTTGCAGACCATGCAGAAGGCTACACAAGTAATTATTAATCTGGCTCAGTTGTGGGCAAAATAATACACAATGAATAATTTTGGATTTATAAAGGTTGCTGCCGCCATTCCGTCGGTAAGAGTTGCAGATTGTGACTACAATAGTCAGCAAATCATTGCAATGATGACAAAAGCAGCCAATAAAAGGGCCAGCGTCGTGGTCTTTCCCGAACTATCAATCACCTCAGCGACATGTGGAGATCTGTATCAGCAGTCGCTCCTTATGGAGGCAGCCGAAAAGGCTCTTAAGCGCATTGTGATAGCTAGTCACGACATTAATATTACAGCCATCGTAGGCCTGCCCGTTGCTGTGGAGGATAAAATTTATAATTGCGCCGCAGTCGTGGCCAATGGCAAGTTGATATGCCTTATTCCCAAGCAGTACACCTCAAAGGCCGAGAGTCGTTGGTTTACTTCAGGTTTAGGCGTTGAAAACCGCATAATTGGTGATTTTATAGGCCAAGATGTTTCTTTTGGTGCAAATCAGCTTGTAGATATAAACGGTGTAAAGATTGGCGTTGAAATCGGAGAGGATATGCAGGCTGTGATTCCACCATCTACACTTGCGGTGGAGAGTGGTGCAAAAGTTATATGCAACCTTGCAGCGACAATCCAAACCGTGGGCAAATACGAGCAGATGGAGGATTTTGTGACTAATCAGACACAACGATTAAAGGCCGCCTATGTATATGCATCAGCTGGTTTTGGAGAATCTACAACCGACTACGTTTATGCCGGCGACGCATTAGTTGCAGAGTGTGGCTTGGTCATTAATTCGGCCAAACAGTTCAGCGTCATGGAACAACTTGTGATTGCTGATGTGGATGTAGACCTAATTTGCAACCTGCGCCAGGCGAGCAGCACCATATCGAGAAGTGGCAACTGTAATAAGTATGCGATAAATACCATATCGTCATACGACGATATTGAGGAGATGTATAATCTCGACCGCAGTATTGACCCTATGCCATTTGTTCCAAGCGATGAGTTGTTGCGCGATAGAGTATGTGAGGAGGTGTTTGCAATTCAGGTATTAGGCCTTATGAAACGTCTCAAGCACACGTCGTGCCATAGTGCTATTGTGGGCATATCTGGAGGTTTGGATTCTACTTTGGCACTACTTGTAACGGTAAAGGCATTCCAATTATTAGGGCTCGACTGCAAGGGCATCTTGGGTATAACAATGCCTGGTTTTGGTACCACCGACCGCACATATCGCAATGCCGTAACACTCATCAAGGAGTTGGGTGTAACATTCCGCGAGATACCTATCGCCGCCGCATGCCGCCAACACTTTGCCGACATAGGACTTGCCGAGAGTGACAGATCGGTGACATTTGAGAATGCGCAAGCACGCGAGCGTACACAGATATTGATGGATGTAGCAAACCAATGCGGTGGCATGGTAATCGGCACGGGTGACATGAGCGAGCTGGCTCTTGGCTGGGCAACCTACAACGGTGACCAGATGTCGATGTATGGCGTAAACTGCAACGTACCCAAAACTTTGGTACGCCACATAGTCTTATGGAAGGCCAAGCAGTATGACATATTCCCCAATATTAAAAATGCACTCATCGATGTTGTTGACACTCCCGTCAGCCCCGAGCTGTTACCAGCTTCGGCAGAGGGTGAAATAAAACAAAAAACCGAGGATTTGGTGGGACCTTACGAGCTACACGACTTCTTTCTTTATCACTTCCTTCACAATGGATTCTCGCCTGCCAAGATACTATTCTTAGCAGAAAATGCGTTTAATGAGAAGTACGGGCGCGAAACAATCGTCAAGTGGCTGAAGACCTTCTTCCATCGTTTCTTCTCGCAGCAATTCAAGCGTTCTGCGTCGCCTGATAGTGTGAAGGTAGGAATCGTCGGTTTATCACCACGTGGAGATTGGAATATGCCATCCGACGCCTCGGCACAAGTTTGGTTAAATGAATGTAATAAACTATAAAATACTTAAAATTATGAAGAAACTTATAATCATCACAATCGCAGCATTGACATTTACCGCAACAAACTGTCAGGCTCAGAATTGGCTCGACGCCCTTATGAATGCAGCAACGACCGCAATTGACAAGGTTACCGGTGGACAGCTCACAGCCAATGCCATTGTAGGCACATGGAACTATTCAAAGCCCGGTGTACGACTCAAGTCTGACGATACAGTGTCGGAACTTACAGCGGCGGCTTTGACAACAACTATTCAGAATAAGTTGGCGACATATTACGAAAAAATCGGCATCAAGGCTGGCGTATGTAAGTTTGTCATCAACGACGACGGAACATTCACTTCGACATTCGGAGAGAAGACCTACATGGGTACATATACATTTGACCCTAAGACTAACAAAATTGAGCTTAAGTATGGTACCGAGGCTCTGAACTTGGGCAAACTCGGGACACTGCCTGCCTTTGCTTACATAAACGGCGAGAATCTCCAGATGGTGTTTGCGATGGATAAATTATTAAGCGTCATAACATCTCTTGGCAACAATGTTGATTCACTTGCAGGCTTATCTCAGATATTACAGAACTTTAATGGCTTGCAGATAGGTTTTGAATTTTCAAAATAATAGACCATGAAGCGAATTCTATACGTAGTGATATGTTGCTTTGCGTTAATGTTCACGAGCAATACTCAAGCACAATCATTAGAAGAGTTGTTCAACAGCATAACCAGCCTATTAGGTTCTACTTCAACTACCAAGCAAGATGTTGAAGAGAAACCCATATATCCCACAGAAAAGGAATTGACGGGCACTTGGATTTATTCTCAGCCCGAGATTGTTTACGATGGGGATGATGCATTAGCGACTATGGCCATATCTTCTGTCAAAAGTCAGTTGCCAGCTCTTATGCAGAGTTTCGGCTTCATTCCAGGACGTGACTACGCCATCGTTAAAGGCTCTAAGATTGTAGGCGTAAACGGCGACAGAAAGGCTAAAGCAACATATACCTACAATGCCACGAATGGTCGTGCTATAATCACAGGCGAGAATAACGGCAAGAAGATAACCGTCACAGGACACCTTACCATAAAAGATGGTAAAATTACCATCCTATGTGAGGCTAAGGAGCTTATTGCCATAGCATCGCAGCACGAGAAATTCAAGGAGAATTCAATGTTGCAGATGGCTGCGAGCATAATTACGAGTTACCCGGGGATAAAGGTCGGAGTCGTAGCCAAGAAGAATTAAACAAAAGAACGAGGAGTTTTTGCAAAAACTCCTCGTTTCTTATTCAGGGGTCAATATCGCTATCGAATGTAAACCTCCAAAAGCGTAGCCTTACCGCTCAATGTCACAGCATCGGCCTCGGCTGGAATCATCACAAGTTCATAAGGCGAGAGTGTCTCGCAATGCTCCCCCATCATCACCTGGGCCTCACCCTCGGTGCAGAAGTAAAGCACAAAGGACTCAAGTGAAGCATAGTCAAACTCCTTTTCGCCATCGAGCGCAATCACGTTGGTAGTGAAGTATGGACAATCAACCATCTTTACCGACTTGTTGGTCTGCTTCTCATACTGTATGTGGCATGAGTTACCGTCCTTTGCAAAGTCGATGGCATCAACAGCAAGTGCTGTGTGAAGTTCGCGAGCATTGCCATTATCATCAACTCTGTTCCAATCGTATATGCGATATGTAATATCAGAAGTCTGCTGAATCTCAACCACTTCAATACCCTTACCCAAAGCGTGTACCGTACCGGCTGGGATAAAAAATACATCACCCACCTTAACCTCTACTCGATTCATAATCTCGGGCAAGCGGTCCTCATTAAGAGCCTGAAGGTAGGCCTCACGGGTAAGAGAGGTATCCTTGAAACCAACATACAACGCTGCACCCGGCTTACATCCAGACACATACCACATCTCGGTCTTGCCGTAGGAGTTATGACGCTCGGCAGCCAGCTCATCATCAGGATGCACCTGCACCGACAAAACATCGTTGCAATCAAGGCTCTTGACAAGCAGAGGGAATGTCAAACCAAAGCGGTCGTAATTCTTCTCACCCACCAGATTGCCCATATACACCTCGGTAATCTCTTCAATATTATTCTTTTTAAGAAATCCGTTGGCCACAACCGACTCATCGCCAGCAACGGCCGAGAGTTCCCAACTCTCACCATAGGCCACCTCGGGATTTATCTTCGCACCTTTGCCCGCCTTAACCTTCGCAAGCAACTCTTTACCTCCCCACAGACGCTCCTTCAGGCGTGGGATAAACTTAATTGGGTATAACATCTTTCTCTACAATTTTATTTATTCTCACCTGCTGCAAACAAGTCCTCCACAGCTGCAATAACCTCCTCGGCCTCGACATCCAGCGGGAACACCTTTGATGGCTCAAGCGCATATACCTCATGCTCCGACTTGAAACGAGCCTCACCAGCACCTGTTATATTGAGCATAACGGTTGCCTCGGAGTCAATCTTACCATCCTGAACGGCCTTGATAAGTGTTGCCGTAGCCACAGCTGCCGCAGGATGAATGTCAATGCCCTCCAACTGCTCAAACAGTTTGGCAGCCTTACGAGCCTGAGCATTTGTGGCCACCAGCACCTCGCCATTGGTAGCCTTCAGAGCATCGTACAAACCGCCCTTTATGCCATATGGTGGCTTGCGGTTAGACAACACCTTTGCATCGATAATTTCAACATCGCGGCGAGCCTTATCGGCATCATATGGGAGCATAGCTCGTGAATCTACACGCCATGCGTCAAACATAGGTACAAATGGAGCATTCTGCGACACCATGAGTTTCATCACGTTATTGCCATATGACCCATCCTCAATAAGACGCATATTTGCCTCCCATGCAGCAATGGCACCCGTACCGCTACCTACCGCCTGGAAATAGTAATCAGGTATGCGACCAATGGTTGTAACTGCCGACAGCACCGTTGTAGCCATACCGTCACGGCGAGCAACATTCTTCGCACCTCCCTCGGCGTAGAACATAGGCGACTTAAGCGCAAGGTCGCTCAAATGTATGGCATCGAAGTAATCACCACCCTTCTCGCAGCATATAAGCTTCACACAAGGGTTGATGGGCTTCTCAAACCACATGGCCGAGAGGTTATCGGCTGGCACTGCCAAGAGCAGAGGGATATTATTCTCGGAGCAAACCTTCGCAAAGGCACGTGCTGTGTTTCCGGCTGATGCCACTACCAGGATGCGCTTCTCATCCTCACCCATACGACCGCATACGCTGTAAGCCTCGGTCTCCTTGAATGAGCCTGTTGTCATCTTTGCGCCATGCTTGGGTGAGTAACCGTTAAGTGTGATGTAAAGGTTCTTCAATCCAAGATGCTTTGCCAACGCCTCGCTCTTATATGTTACGGGCGCAGCCGAACCCTTGAGCATACGTTTTATGGGCAACCAGTCGCAGAAGGTATAAAGGCCATAATCGGCACCCTTAAGTTCTAACTTTTTCTTTGCGTAGATGGCACGTATCAACGATGGTTCCTGGCACTCCTTATCTTCCAAAGTCCAGCCCGCATCCTCAAATTCATGGCCGGTAGCTACACACTTTAGTGTGTAAGCAGTTGCTTCAAAATTTTTCATTACGTTGTTTGGTTTATTTTAATGAGCAAAATTAACAATTTTCACTCAAACTGCCTATTGTTTCGATATATTTTTCTATATTTGTATTATATGAAATTGAACAATTCAAATTAACCACTATGAAAAAATTAATTTTTACACTCGCCGTATGTCTGTTCGCATTGAATGGCATGGCACAAAAACATGATTGGGCTGGTTTCGACCGCTTTGCAAAGGAGAACGAGAAAGTGACCACTCGCCCCGATGCTGTATTCATGGGCAACTCTATTACTGAAGGCTGGGCATATCAGGATCCCGAGTTCTTCAAGCAGAACAACTTTATTGGTCGCGGTATCAGCGGTCAGACCACAGCACAGATGCTTTGCCGCTTCCGCCCCGACGTACTTGCACACAAGCCAAAGTGCGTAGTAATCATGGCTGGCACAAACGATGTTGCCGAGAACAATGGTCGCATCTCTCACGAGAACATTCTTAACAACATCATCTCAATGGTTGAGTTGGCACAGGCTAACGACATCAAGGTTATCCTCTGCTCTGTACCTCCCACATCGGTTTTCGGCTGGCGTCGTGACCTTAAGCCAGGCCCAACTATCGTAGAGCTCAACAAGCTCATCAAGGCTTATGCCGATGCTAACAAGATTTACTACCTCGACTACCACTCTTCACTCGCTGACGAGGTGCTGGGTCTGCCAAAGAAGTGGTCAAACGACACCTGCCACCCAAATCTTGAGTGCTACCGCACAGTGATGGAGCCAATGGTTTGCGAGGCTTTGAATAAGGTTTTGAAGACCCCAAAGAAGAAGCAGTACAAGCCAATTCCTGTAAAGTAAATTGTTAAATTAGCAATAAAATAAATCCGAGGTCCAAATTGGCCTCGGATTTATTTTTACCATCTACGGCGTCGCTGGCGACGTTGTTTTAGTTTGCGCATCACACCCACTATCAGAAGCGCCACAAACGAGAGCAGAATTACAATCACCATCCAATTATTGAGATTGTCGCCCTTGACTCTCGACCACATCTCAAGCAAAGCCTCGGTGCGAGGGCCGCTATCGTGCATCATAGTGCAACGCTCGATAACGCTTCGGTCGGGATACAACACAGGGTTTATCACCACACTATCGGCCCCCTCGCCAAAGAAGTAGCTCAAATCCATAGCCTCCTCGTAACCCGACTCAACTGCCGACTCCGACATATACTCCTTAACCTCGTCGCCACCCACAACGCTCACATAGCCCGATGCGTCCATATTGCGGATTGCGTTCTCGGGCATACACATGAAATTGATAAAGTACGACGCAGCCTTTACATTCTTGGCATACTTGGGAATAACCCAACCGTCAAACCACACGATGCTGCCCTCATCGGGAACAACATAATCGAGCTCTACGCCCACATCGCGGGCCTCCTCAATTGCCCACACGGCGTCGCCGCTCCACGAAAGGTTAAGCCATGCCTTCTCCTTGGTCATTATCTCCTTGCCGAAATCGGCCTCCCAGCCCGCCACAAAGGGCTTGGTCTTTTTAAGCAATGCCTCCACCACAGCAATGGATTCATCGGATGAGTCGTGCATAAGAGAGTCCATAGTGATTTCACCGCTTTGAATCTTGTCCTGATTGGAGTATATCAACAAGGGGCTATACACATCTCGGAAAGCATCCTTGATGAGCAGCTTCTTATTAAACTTCGGATTCCACAATGCACTCCATGAACTAACCTCCTCACCACTCACATACTTGGGATTATAGAGAAAACCCGTCGTGCCCCACATGTAACCAACAGCGTAATCGTTAGGATTCTTGCCGTTGCCATCAATGCGCGAGAATACATCCTTGATGTATGGTGAGATATTATCTATATAGTTTGGCGTTTCACCGAAATCCATATTTATGGGTTGCAGCAAATCATTCTCCAACATGCGCTCAATGATATACTCCGAAGGACACACGACATCGAAATCCTCCTTACCACGTTCAATCTTGGCAAGCATAATCTCGTTGATGTCGAAGAGCTGATAGATAACCGTAACATCCTCGCCCGTCTGCTCCTTATACCACTGCTCAAACTCACCCAACAACTCCTCATCAATATAATCGGCCCAGTTGTACACCTTGAGAATTGATGCTCGCTCGTCCTCATATGAGCAACCCAAAGCCATAAGCATTACCAATGCCACGGCACAGTATTGAAATATCTTGCGCATTATTTTGCCTCCTTTAACTTTTGAGTACGCTGTGAGCGTATGTTGATTATTATCAGCAAGACCAGAACGGTCACAAAAATAATTGTTGACAGGGGTCGCAACTCTGGCGTAAGGCCACCCTTACGTGCGTCGGCATAGATGTATGTCGATAGAGTCTCCAAGCCGCCCGTACCGATGGTAAATATCGTAACCGCAAAGTCATCGATAGAGAGCGTGAACGAGAGAATGAAACCACTAATCATACCGGGCTTAATCTCGGGTATAAGCACCTTGCGCAGGGCCTGCCATGGCGTAGCGCCCAGGTCCAGGGCAGCCTCATAGATGTTGGGATTCATCTGCTGCAAGCGAGGAATGACACACAGCACCACATAGGGAGTGCAGAACGTCACGTGCGCAAGAATAACCGTAGCATAACCCTGAGTTATGCCCAGACTAACAAACAACAGGAACAATGATATACCTGTGATGATATCGGGATTAAGCATCGGGATATTGTTCAAGGTATTCATAATCATCTTCTTGCGATTGCGCAGGTTGAAGATACCAATAGCTGCCACACTGCCGAGCATAGTAGCAATGACTGCCGACACTATGGCTATAATGAACGTATTTTCAATAGCATGGAGCAATGAATGATGCACACCACCCGAAAAGAGCGACGTATAGAGCTTTGTGGAGAACCCTGTCCAATTGCCCAGCACTTTTGCTTCGGTGAATGAGAAGATGGCAATAATCAATATAGGTGCATACAACATGGCAAGCAACAGCCAGAGGTATGCCTGTGCAAAAAACTTTTTCATCAGATAATACCCTCATTTGCGGCTTGGTCCTCGTCATCACTGAACAGGTTGGTAGCGAAGATGATAACCAACATAATCAGCGACAAGGCTGCGCCATAGTTCCACATTCCGTTATTTATATTCTCCTGGATGGTAGTACCAAACAACTTGATATTGTTCATAGTCAGCAACTCGGCAATGGCGAATGTTGAGATAGTAGGCATGAAAACCATCATCACACCACTCATCACACCCGGCATCGACAGCGGAGCGACAACCTTGGTAAAGACCTTCATAGGGCTGGCTCCCAAGTCCTGTGCCGCCTCGATGTAGCTGTGGTCCATCTTCTGCATGGTGTTGTAGATGGGATAAATCATAAACGGCAGGAAATTATACACCATACCGAATATCAAAGCCCCCTCACCCAAAGGCAAGCGCATAAAGTCAAACAATGCCACCGTAGCCAGCGTGCGCACAAGGATATTAATCCACATAGGCAAGATAAACAGCACAACGGTGACCTTTGAACGGCATAGTTCGCTATTGCTCAATATGTATGCTGCGGGATAACCCAACAGAATACACAATACCGTAGTCACAATGGCAACGCCTATGGAATAGACAAAAGTGTTGGCAGCCTCGGGGTTTGAGATAAACTTCGAAAAATTCTTCAGCGTGAAGTTACCATCTGCATCCTGAAAAGCATACAGAAAAATCAACACCAACGGCAGCACCACGAATATAAGCAGGAAAATGAAGTATGGAATACTCCAATTACTACGCTTCATGAATATGTTAGATAACCATTTCATACTCTCCAACGCATTTAAGGTTATGCACGCTTAATCCTAATATCTTCGGGTTGAATCTTAATACCGACTATATCACGGTCATCCCACACATCGTGTGTATCAACATATAGGTTATCGCCACCCTCGGTGCGAATGGTCAGGTGGTAATGGTCACCCTTATAGAGAATGAAACGCACATCACCCATCATGGTGCCATCTTCCTTGTTATCCATGAGGTCAATCTTGTCAAAATCAACCTCCACCATTACTTGTTCACCACCCTCAAAGCCTTGTTGCTCGGCGCATACAAACTCAGCACCCATAATTTCAACATGTGTAGCATCAACCATCTTGCCTTCAAAGGTATTGGTGGTGCGCTCCTTCTTCATAACATGGATGTCGGATGGTTTGATAATCATGCTCACCTTCTGCCCTACTTCAAAGGCATTATAGTCCTGAATCATAACCTCGTAGCCATCGGGAGTATTCACCAGCATCTCATAGTGCACACCCTTGAATATGCACGACTGCACCACACCCTCGAACATTCCCGAGTCGGTGTACGACATAATGTACACATCCTCGGGGCGGATGACAACATCCACAGGTGCGTTCTCTCCAAAACCAGCATCGACGCACTCAAAATCTCGACCCATAAACCTTACGAGTTTATCTTGAATCATTGTACCGTTAAGGATATTACTCTCGCCAATGAAGTCTGCAACAAATGAATTTACAGGCTCATTGTAGATGTCAATAGGAGTGCCAATCTGCTGCACCTTACCCTCGCTCATAACAACAATGGTATCGCTAAGCGTGAGTGCCTCCTCCTGGTCGTGCGTTACATATACAAACGTGATACCCAGAGTTTTGTGCATCTCCTTAAGTTCCATCTGCATATCCTTACGCATCTTGAGGTCAAGGGCTGCCAACGGCTCGTCAAGCAAGAGCACCTGGGGGCGATTGATAATGGCTCGCGCAATGGCAACGCGCTGCTGCTGACCTCCCGAAAGTGAGTTCACGTCACGCCACTCATAGTCGGTCATACCCACCATCTTGAGAGCTCTCCTGACACGTGCCTCAATCTCATCATCCTTCACCTTCTTGAGTTTCAGTCCAAAGGCTATATTATCGTAAACATTCAGGTGAGGAAACAGGGCATAACGCTGGAAAACTGTGTTAATTGGGCGTTCATGGGGAGGCACCTCTGTGATATCAACTCCACCAATTTTTATCTCGCCCTCATCGGCAGAGCCAAAACCAGCCAATATACGCAGCAAGGTAGTCTTACCGCAACCCGATGGGCCGAGAATTGTAACAAACTCGCCCTTCTTTACATACAAACTAACATCATCCAAAACGGTCTTGTCGCCAAAGCTCTTTGAAATATTACTAAGCTCGATGATGAAATTTGAATCACTCATTTTCGATTACAATCTTTAGGGTTAATAAAGTCTTAGATTAATGAATTAACGGCAGATTCTGCGAATGGCCTTCACAACGTCAAACTTCCACGTCAATCGAATATTAAAAGTATGGCGTGAGGTGTAGTTATTACTTGCCCAGATAGCATGCAGACGCACACTGTCAATAGGATAATACTCTACGCCTAAGCCGTAGAACCAATAATCTTTATCTCCAACAAGGAATGCAGGTAATGTTGTTATGCACTCCTCATTTGCGGCAACCTTGTCCTCCAAAGCGAGATACTCGCCCCAGAAGTCATAGGGCAAATCATCGGAGCTCTTCTCCCAACCGACCTTACCAAACAAACGCACCTTCTCGAACTCATACGAAGGCATCAGATTTACGGTAACCTCGTCCTCTATGCCGAAATTTATACCACGTGATATGCAGTCCAATCCGAGTGAAAAATCACCCCAATAAAACATATTACCAACTGCCAAAACCTTGACAAAAGCTCCCGGAGCATACTCCATAAGATTCACAGTCCAAATAGATTCGTAGCTATCCCACGAACCATACCAACCCAGGTTGTAGGAGTACATATTCTCCTGTTTGGGGGTATATACAAATGGAGAATTAGTCACCTGAAATGCTATGGATGTAGTTTCCGATCGGTTAGTCCACATAGCCTTCACGCCCCACTGATACGAGCTAAAGCTGTTGTAGAACATAGAGTTCATATCGAAGTAAGAATCAATATCATAGGCATCGTACTCATAACTGCCCAGCGTTAGTGCATCCTTACCTGCTGTGAAACTAAATTGCCCCACATCGTAGGTCAGTGTAAGCCAATCGGTATTATCAAAAACGGAATCGTCTTCACCATGCTGCGAAAAGAGTTTTTGGCACAGTGAATATGAGAAATGCTTACTTATTTTACCGTCAATGTTCAGATATAATCCATCTCCGCCAAAACCTGCGGACTTTTCGGAGACTACACGGTCGTAGCTAAATCGCGAGTCCAACGAAATTGAAGGAATCCAATCCTCCCCATCTTCCAAAGTTGTATCCTCGGCGGATACAGACGTCTGCAATGGCGCACTACTATAAACTTCCTGCGCACGGAGTGCAGAGCCAGCCATGACAAGCATGGCCCCCAAAAAGGTAAAGAGTTTCTTCATTAAGCAGTAAACAAGTTAAATTACATAAGAGTATGTTTTTTTGTTAAACGTTTGTTTGCTTTTTAGTTAAAAATTGCGGTCACAGGTTTGCCATGCGACAAACTTACAACCGCAAATACTAGTCACAAAAGTATAAAAAATATTTAATCTACAATATCGTCAAGGAATAATTTTTACAATTTTTACTCATATTTTATTTTCACGACCTATCATCACCACTTTCCACGCTATCAATCACCGAGTTACAAGGCGTTGCCGTATGTACAAAAAAATCATTATGCGATGGCCACTCCTCCACCCTGGTCATGGCATCACGCACCATGCGGCCTATCGACTGGGTGAACGTTGCGCCACGATAGTGGCTTGTATTGGTTAGGAACACATACGACAGCCCGCGCTCACGCAAATCAATATAGGCACACGTTCCCGACATGGTACCCGTACGAATAAGTGATTTAGTCTTATTGATATAATCAGCCCAACCCAACGTGCGGCCATTCTCACACTTCATCTCCTCGATACTCTCCTTCGACAAGATATCGGGCACACCCGGCTTGCCATCTACCGAGGCAACCAAACGCATCATCTCGGCCGCCGACGCAACCCACGCTCCGGCACCTTGCAAACCTCGAATGTCATTGCCTCCATACTCCCTCAAGCGCAACCTGCCCGAACCATCATACGACTCTATACGCTCGTCATCGTGGCCATAGTAACGCACTTCGCCAGGATAACGTTGCTCGTAATAGTTATATGCCAGGTGCATATCATAACATCCGGCCGGTATAAGGACATTGTTCTGCAAATAAGCCTCATAGCTCACACCCGACACCTGCTCAATGACGCGCGACAGCACCACGTAGCCCATATTTGAGTATTGGGCCGAGCCTCCGGGATTGCAACGCAACCTTAAAGATAGCTGGAAAGCGATTAATTCATCAGTGGTCGGAGTTGAGTTCATATCACCCCACTCTATAACATCTGCCACACGAAACGCCAAATCGCCACGAATACGGCTGAACCCCGACGTATGGTTCAGCAAATGTCGAACGGTAATATTTGCAACTCGTTTATCCCTATATTTATTGAACTGCTTCAAGACTCCCTGCTCACCAAAGACCTTATCATCGAGGCTCAGGTAACCATCCTCACAAAGTTTCATAATGCCTATGGCTGTGATGAGCTTTGATGCTGATGCTATGCGATAGATATCACCTGCTTCTGCCTCACGCCCAAGCTCTTGGTCTGCCCAACCGAAACCTTTACAATAGATAAGTTTCTCATCGCGCATAACCGCCAAAGAGGCTCCCCGAATATTATTGCGAGCCATCCAACGCTTGATGTAACGCTCCATCTTCTCGGTAGCGGGATAATCCGACATTGCATTACTCAGCGAATCGTTCAAACGATAACCCGCAATCTCACTATTAACCATATCAGCCCCAGGCGGAGAAGTCAATATACGATGTACGTATATCACCACTCCGATTAACAAAACCGTTATGACTGTTATGATTGCTCTTCTCATAAATTACTCTTTCGCCACGAAATACAAGGCAAAATTACAAAATATAAAGCAAATATTTCATCAGCCAGGAAAATAAATTTTACAGAAGTGGTTAATTGGTTGAGCATTACGGGATAACCGAACTACCTTCCCTCAATCAAAAAAAAAGGAATGTTATAGGTAATTAAATTGAATATTCGGCTCTTTTTTATACTTTTGTATTCAAATTACATGTATCATGAAGAGATTATTCGCAACCATACTGCTTCTGCTCCCCATGGCAATCACCGCGCAAGAGAATAAGGAGAAGATAAAGTTCACCCCATATGGATTTATTCGCAACTACATAAGTTACGACTCGCGCCAATGCCTGAATCTCATGGGTGAGACATTCAACATAATGCCGTTGGATGAGCAACTGAACGCCGATGGTTCGCAGGATTTGAACGCCATAGATGAATTGTCGTTTGTGGCATTCACCACACGTCTGGGAGTGGATATCAGTGGACAGAAGATAGGCAAGGCAGCTGCCACAGCCAAGGTCGAAGCCGACTTTTGCGGATATGGAACAAACAACACTCTATTCCGCATCAGACAGGCCTACGTCAGCCTTAAGTGGGATAGAGTCACTCTCACCTGCGGACAGACGTGGCACCCAATGGTCATACAGGTAATGCCTTCGATTACAGGTCTGGCTTCGGGCTCTCCATTTGCACCATTCAACCGTTCGCCACAATTAAATATGAGTGTAGATGTAGGCAAGGGGTGGAATTTCACCGCCGCAGCTTTATATCAATTTCCAAACACCTCTATTGGCCCTGACGGAACATCTTATGACTACTCGCGCTGGAGTAAAATTCCCGAGTTGTATGCATCGTGGAAACACGTAGGCGAGCATTTCACGGTAGGTGCCGGTGTGGATTTCCTCTCTATAATACCACGCAAGACAAGTATTGCAGTGCGCGACAACGAGCCGATTGAAGTTGTTGCAAATGACCGTGTTACAGGTATTTCATCCGAGGTTTTCGCCGATTACAAATGCGGCAAGTTCAACCTAAAAGGCAAAGTCGTGTATGGTGAGAACCTGTCGCACCTTACTATGGTAAGCGGCTATGGAGCAACAAGCTATGACCCTCAAACAGGAAGTTACAACTATGCTCCAATACGTTCTATTTCATCGTGGATTAACGCCACATATGGCAGCAAGGTAAAAGGTGGAATACTTCTTGGATACTCGCAAGGTTTGGGTGCAAAGGAGGATTTCATCTCGGTGGACGATTTTTGGATGCGCGGAGCAAAGAATACCGATTATATCTACCGCATCAGTCCATCCGTGACATACACTATCAAAAAGTTGGCATTGGCACTTGAGATAGATTACACCGTAGTGGGATATGGCGATGTGGCTATAAACGGCCGCACAAAGGCGTTGCGCGATATTGACAACCTGCGCATCTGCACCATGGTGAAATATTCGTTTTAAGAGGTAAGATTAAAAACAGCATTAAGCCTTGCTGCGCATAATCTACGGCTGAATGAAGGATTATAAAATTTGGTAAAACCACATTTAATCATTACATTTGTAATGAATAAATCCGGCGTATGGCAAAGCCCGATTTTATGATGGCAAACACAATATAGGCAAGGGCTTAAGTTAAAGAGTAGTTGATTAGATGAAAATAGCAGTAGCAGGAACGGGATATGTAGGTCTTTCAATAGCCACACTTTTGGCACAACGCAACGAGGTTGTGGCACTGGATATAATACCCGAAAAGGTTGAGATGATCAACCGTCGGCAGTCACCGATTCAGGATGAATATATTGAGAA
>JAFOHD010000068.1 GCA_017421945.1 Alistipes sp.
TGCAATGATACGCTCACCCACATCGCCGCTCTTCTCGGGGTGGAACTGCGTACCGTAAAAATTCTCATACTTCAGTGCCGCGCTGAACATCACGCCGTGACGTGTAGTGGCGATGGTGTCGGGGCATAATTCGGGGTAGTAGGAGTGTACATAATAGACCATCTCGCCACCCTTGATATCCTTAAAAAGTTTCGACTCCAGATTGCCAATGCTGTTCCATCCCATATGTGGCACCTTCTCCTCGGCAGTTGGTACAAATCTCTTTACGTGGGCATCGAATATTCCCAGACACTTGGCATCACCCTCCTCCGAGTGGCGACACATCACCTGCATACCTACGCATATTCCCAGCACGGGACGACGCAGAGAGCGAATAACATCCACCAAATCAGCCTTTCGCAGATTCTCCATTGCCTCGGCTGCATTACCCACACCAGGCAACAACACCCTATCGGCACGCTTTATAACCTCGGCATCTGCCGTCACCACAAACTCGGCACCCAAACGCTTCAAGGCATTCTCCACCGAGCGCAGATTACCCATCTTATAATCTATAATTGCTATCATAACACTCCCTTGCTTGATGGTAGTTCATAACTAAATACATCGCGTCTGATTGCCATCTTCAACGCCCTTGCGAAAGCCTTGAAGACACCCTCTATCAGGTGATGATTATTCTCACCCTTTGCCTCAATATGGAGATTGCACTGCATAGCCACACACATCGACTTAAAGAAGTGCTTGAACATCTCGGTTGGCACATCACCCACCCTCTCGCGGGTAAAAGGCACACTCCACGCAAAGTCGGCACGACCTCCGAAGTCCAGCAAGACCATTGCCTGACACTCATCCATCGGCAACACAAAGCCGTAGCGGTCAATGCCTCGTTTTGAGCCTAATGCGGTGCGGATAGCCTCGCCAAGAGCTATGGCCACATCCTCCATTGTGTGATGCTCGTCCACCTCCAAATCGCCATTGCAACTAACCTCAAGTAACACGCCCGAATGGTGAGGAATTTGGTCAAGCATATGGTCAAAAAACTTTAGTCCTGTATCAATCTTCGACTCGCCCACGCCATCCAGATCAAGCGCAATGCGAATATCTGTTTCGCGTGTAGAGCGCACCACCTCGGCTCTACGCTCGGTACGACGCAACAACTCCGCCACATCCCACCAATTATCGCTCACCAGCACACAGCAAGCCGTATACTCCTTGCCCTGCAACAGCTGCTCTCCTGCCTCTTTTGGTTGCAATAGAATTGCATTTGCTCCCAGATTCCACGCAAGCTCCACATCGGTCAGGCGGTCGCCAACGACATAGCTATTCGCCAAATCATACTCGCCCGAGAGGTAATTGCCAAACATCCCCGTACGAGGCTTTCGCGTGGGAGCATTATCCTCTGGGAAGGAGCGGTCGATAAGCTGATCGGCAAACACCACACCCTCGCCTGCAAGAGTCTTGAGCATCTTGTTATGGGCTGGGTGGAACGTATCCTCTGGGAATGACGACGTACCCAGACCATCCTGATTTGTAGCCATCACAAGCTCAAAATCAAGCTCCGCAATCGACCTTAACGCAGAAATAGCACCTGGCACAAACTCCAGCTTCTCCAACGAATCCACCTGATAATCAA
>JAFOHD010000069.1 GCA_017421945.1 Alistipes sp.
TACTAACTGTTTAGCTCCAATCGCTAAGGTATTAAACGACAAGTTCGGTATCACTGACGGTTTAATGACTACAGTTCACTCTACTACAGCTACTCAAAAGACTGTAGACGGTCCTTCAGTTAAGGACTGGAGAGGTGGTCGTGCCGCTGCTGGTAACATCATCCCTTCTTCTACTGGTGCTGCTAAGGCTGTAGGTAAGGTTATTCCTGAACTTAACGGTAAGTTGACCGGTATGGCATTCCGCGTTCCTACTCTTGACGTTTCTGTGGTTGACTTGACAGTTAACTTGGCTAAGCCTGCAACATATGCTGAGATTTGCGAGGCTATGAAGGCTGCTTCAGAGGGCGAGTTGAAGGGTGTTCTTGGTTACACTAACGAGGACGTTGTTTCATCTGACTTCTTGGGCGACGCTCGCACTTCAATCTTCGACGCTAAGGCTGGTATCGCTTTGACTGACACATTCGTAAAGGTTGTATCATGGTACGACAACGAGTGGGGTTACTCAAACAAGGTTCTCGACCTTATCTCAGTTATGAAGGCTTACAACAAGTAATCTGATATTACTGACAATAAAAAACGACTTCCCCTTTCGCGGGGAGGTCGTTTTTTTATTACTTTTGTGTAAGTTCTTAAACCTCGCCATCGTAAAACACGCCGTTCTATTCCATGGAGGCACAATCACCGTAACCAATCGTCCAAGTGGAGGACTAAGATTTGATTTCACCCTAAGTAAACACAATATCTGAAAACAAGCGTAACGCAAAAATCACCGCGTTATGCGATTGTTAGAATCTTAAATCAATGGTATCTCCACCCCACACTCCTACCTTGCGCAACTTGTCGTAGATGATTTCCCCATCGGCAACAACACGCACCTTGAGTGAAAACGGAGGAGCCTGACTAACTGATTTTATGACAGGTAAAGAGTGAGTGTTCACGTACCCCAACAAGCGCACATGCTCACACTCCGGGGTCAATATTTCAACCTTGCGATTGCCACACATACCCATCGGGGCAGACTTCAGATTCACACCCACAGGAGCTATGTGGTCCTCAACAGAGCCATGCGAGAGTTTCTGCCACTCTTTATCATAACACACATACATTATATCTATATTGTGTCGCCATGAATCGTCCAGGCTGCACTCCAGGCTGAAAGTGAATCTCCGTACCATGAGAAATTACAATTATCTAAGGTGAAAGAAATAATATTCATCACAAAAATAGCAATTATTTGCAGAATTTAGGAAAAATTTGTAATTTTGCGTGCATTTTACTGCGAGATGGAGCTTAGCAAACAATATTCCGTAGCGTATAAAGGCTTGAAAAACAGCTCATTCGACTTTAATTTCGAGGTCGATGATGCGTTGTTTGCTGCTTATGAATGTCGCGATATCCGTGGTGGAAAATGTAGCGTGAAGGCTACAATGTTGAAGTCGGACCAACAATTGGACTTCGATTTTTACATCACAGGCAATGTAATATGCGAGTGTGACCGTTGCTTGGAGGATTGCACAATCCCCATTGAGTATGAGGGTCACCTTGTAGTGAGAATCTCGGACGAGCAGGGCGAGTATGACGGTGAGGTCATGTGGGTGAGTCCTGTGGAGAACGAGATTGACTTGACACAATATATTTATGAGAGTATTGTTCTCTCGTTGCCCTACCAGAGAGTTCATCCCGAAGGTGAATGCAACCCCGATATGCTGGCACACTTTACTGTGGCCGAGGAGTCAGAGATAGAGGCTATCGAAGCTCGCGCACAGGAATCAGATCCACACAGCATAGACGAGGGTGACTTCAATAAGTTGGCAGCATTGAAGGCTCAGATGGAGCAGGACAAGGAGTAGAACATGTAGATAAGACAAACAATAACATTAAAATTTATATTGCAATATGGCACATCCAAAACACAAAGTTTCGTCTACACGACGCGACAAGAGAAGAACTCATTACAAGGCAGTTGTTCCAACTGTTGTAGCTTGCTCAAACTGCGGTGCTTCAGTACTTTATCACCGCGTATGCCCAGAGTGCGGTTTCTACCGTGGCAAGTTGGCAATTGAGAAGAAGGCTGAGTAGTTTATGAGATGCAAGAGAGCCGCCCCATTGAGCGACTCTCTTTGTTTTTACACCTGTAAATTTCAATTTTATGATAAGAATCGGTATAGATGCTATGGGTGGTGATTTCGCCCCCGAAGTAGCTGTTGAAGGTGCTGTAATGGCACTCAACAAGGTAGGCAAGGATAGCCGCATCGTACTTTTCGGCGACAAGGAGCGTATTCTAGAGTTGCTGAAAAAGCATCAGTGCAGTGCCGACAACTTCGACATTGTGGCTACAACCGAGGTTATTGAGATGCACGACCACCCTGCAAAGGCCTTTGCCTCGAAGAAGGATTCAAGCATGACCGTAGGTTTTAACTACCTGAAGGAGGGTAAGATTGACGGTTTTGCAAGTGCAGGCTCAACGGGAGCCATGATGGTTGGTTCGCAGATGGTCATCAAGACCATAAAGGGTGTTATACGCCCCGTGATTTCGACCTTCATTCCCATCATTAAAAACAAGCGAGGCATACTCCTTGACGTAGGTTTGAACGTAGATGCCAAGCCCGAGGTGCTGGCACAGTATGGTCTGATGGGTTCAATCTATGCCGAGGCGGTATTGGGCATTGAGCGTCCACGCGTAGCACTGCTGAACATTGGCGAGGAGGACACGAAGGGTAACGCACAGTCCAAGGCGGCCTTTGAGTTGCTGAAAGCCGACAAGAACATCAACTTCGTGGGTAACTGCGAATCATCGTACATCTTCACGGGCAAATATTGCGACGTCGTGGTGGCAGATGGTTTCGTAGGTAATGTGATTCTGAAGATGGCCGAGGCACTCTACCGCATCAACGACCGACTGAATCCTTTCAAACCATGGTTGTTGAAGTTGCTGCGTCCCATCCTGGAGCCTATCTGCGGTAAGCTCTACTGGCACATGAATTTCTGGAATGCCATGAATTATGAGAGCGTGGGTGGCACAATCGTCATTGGTGTAAACGCCCCTGTGATGATTGGTCATGGTGGCTCATCTGCAAAGGCTATATGTAGCATGATTCTTACGATGGAACGTAACATCGAGAGTCGTGTATGTGACAAGATGCGTGAGGCGCTGAAGGATTTAGAGCCTGCGACAGAGGAGTAGGTCATGTAAACGCAATATAAAGAGGTTGTCCTTCAAAACTTGTTGGGCAACCTCTTTTCTTTGATATGCAGCGCTTTTTATAAACTTCACTACCGCCTTACATACACGCAATAGCTGTCATTGCTATGCAACCCTCTGCGCTCGGCATAATAAGCAATAGGCTTTAACTCTCCATCCGTAGCCACGGCAAACCGCAAAGCAGCCACAGAGTTTTTATATGAGCCCCGCTCACCTCGAAACGCATCCACTACAACCTCCTGCTCCCCCATTCGCATCGTAAGCGGCAACGCAGCACCCTGCTCCATGGCGTAATCGACCATGCGGGGCAGAGCCTTGACATACCACTCAAGGTGTGAGTATTCGCCGCACACCTCAACACTGCGCGGGTGAAACATTCGATAAAGCTTATTTCGGAGGATAGACTGCGAACGTTGCAAGTGTAGCTTACCACCAAGCTCTCGCTCAAAAAATTCGGGATGCAGACGGTTCAGTTGGTCAATGGTCTGCGCCTTGAAGCCTCTATCACGGAAACGCTTTGACGCAGAGCGCACGCGGTAGTAAAACCCGACAGATGGCAACTTCACCACCTTGCCTCCATCCTTGAGCATCGAAATCCAGAACTCCCAGTCCTCACGTGCCGCAACCAACTCACTGTATCCACCTATTCGCATCGCATCATGCCTGCGATACATTGATGAAGCACACAACCTGTTATCCAGCGCAAGCTTGTGTCTGTCAAATTCAGGTAAATTCCACTCGCCCGTACGATTACCAAAGAACTCGCATCGGCACGTCACCGCCTTCACCTCAGCATCGCCCTCAAGCACAGCGACAGCCTCGGCAATAAAATTTGGCTCTATCTTATCGTCAGCATCAACGGGCAATACATACTCTCCCTGGCTATGTTTAAGCGCAAGGTTACGGGCCACACTCGGACCGCTGTTCTGTTGCGAGAACACCCTTACACGAACATCCCTCTCGGCATAGCTTTGAGCTATTGCCAACGAGGAGTCCTTCGAGCCATCGTCAACGACAACAACCTCAATATTTTCGTAATTGGAACTTAAGACCGAATCCAGAGTTTCAGCTATGTACGCCTCCATATTGTACGAAGGCACTATCACCGAAACCAGCGGTAGCCTACTATCACTCATAGCATTAAATCTTGTCGAAACCCTTGGTGAACTTAATCCAGTAATACTTCAGCGGATTGGTATATTTGAGTTGCTTCCACGGACGGCTCTGATGTGGCCTATGCACCACGGGTAGGTTGGCAAACAGATAGTTGTTAAAACCAAGTTCGAGAGCCTCGTGCGAAATCTGAACATCGTACCAATGCTTTGTGGGGTCGAGTGCATCGAAATCCATCTTGCGAAGGAACTCGGGCTTAAGCAGCGAGCAGCAGAAACTGCAATGCTTCTTCACCGAATAGCACTCACCCTCATGCCCCTGGGCATACTCATAGGGGTAATTAATCTTACCATTGTCATCAACCGTAACAGATGCCGCAATGGCACAATCGTCACGCTCCTGAGCCCCATCAAACAAGCCCTGAAGAGTATCCTTCGCCACCACCACATCGCTCTCAACAAGCACAAAACCCGCATCCTGCTCAATGGCAATCTTACGGCTGCGCTGAAGCACCAGCAGGTAGTTTGGCGACGGATGGTCGGTAAGGTCAGCAATATTCACCAGATTAAAGCCCAACTCCCTGGAGTACTTCTCCAGCAATGCCGTGTTCTCAGGAGTGGAATTATCGTTGTAAATGGTGTAGGTATAAGGGACTTTTATGTCAGAGGCGAGTATAGCCTTAACGGTCTGAATGGTTGATTCAATAGAGTCCTTGACGGGAGTTACTATATACAATGACTTCATAACTTTGCTCCTTTACAGTCGCTGCCGGCATCATTTATGGGCTAAATTAGTCAGCACCAACTCTTCACGCAGAAATTTATTGGTTATTAACGTAAAATAATTTATCTTTGCCTTTGAGCTAAATACAAAGGTAATGAAATTTTCCAAATACTCAATAATTGCGACGATTTTCTCGCTGCTGATGCTCCTCACACACGCCTCGGCGCAAACCCGCCAAACCAAGGAGGAGTATATCGACCGATACAAACACATTGCTATCGACCACATGGAACGCTACGGCATACCTGCCAGCATCACCATGGCACAGGGAATCCTGGAATCGGACAGCGGCAACAGCAACCTGGCACGCCGTTCAAACAACCACTTCGGCATAAAGTGCAAGAAGGACTGGAAGGGTGACAGAGTGTATCACAACGATGATGCGCCAAACGAGTGTTTCCGCAAGTACGACTCGGTGGAGGAGTCCTATCTCGACCATGCCGAGTTCTTGGATAAATCGCCACGCTACGACTCACTCTTTGCCTACTCGGCAAGCGACTACAAGAGCTGGGCTCGTGGATTGAAAGCTGCGGGGTACGCCACAGCCAAAGACTATGCGCAGCGACTCGTCAAACTTATCGAGGACAACAAACTCTATCTGCTCGACCAGGAAGATGGTGCCAAGCTATATGCCGCACGCAACAAGGGTGAGCAGCACATCAACCACGACTTCACATCGCAGAGCAGCGTCAATACCCCCACAACTCATCAGGGACGCATTGACCCCAACCAATATCGCGTTGCGGAGCGCACCTACAAAGGTTACAGCGTTTATACCAACAACCGCACAGGCATGCTCATAGCACGCACCAATGACAAGTTTGCCGACATAGCACGTACTTTTGTCATTTCAGAGCGTCTGTTGCGCCAATACAACGAAATTGACCCCAAAAGCACCGCCGACCCCATTGCCGGAGAGATGATATACATCGAGCGCAAGCAAACAAAGTGGCATGGTGAGCAGAGCCACCACACGGTGCGAAAGAGTGAAACCCTCACATCAATAGCACAGCTCTACGGCATACGCCAGCGTAGCCTTATCAGAATGAATAAGCTCAAGCGCAACTCTACCCTGACCGAGGGTGAGCAAATAAGACTAAAATAAATATTCTACACTATGGATAAAAGCCCTTTACGCGAGAAAATTCTCGCATCGATAATCAACAAATCTACCCTCAAGCAGCACATCTTCGACAACACGTTCACCACATTCAACGAGTTGAAGGATGTACTGTTTGAGATTGCATCGGAGTTGGACGACGACCTTGACGGAAAGCTGGATAAGCGTGTGAGAATAGAGTACCGCGACCGTGGCAAGTTTGAGACGCAATTGCAGATTGCCAGCGACCTTCTTATTTTCCGCATGCATACCGACATCTTTGAGTTTGACTCACAACACAAAATATGGCAGAAGGAGTATGTGCAGCAGGAGCGTGACAACTCTTACTGCGGAGTGATTGACATCTACAACTTCCTCTCCGACTCGTTCAAGTTCAACCGCAGCGCTGACGAGGGTTATCTGATTGGACGCATATTCATCAACCGCGAGAAGTGTTACTTCGTTGAGGGCAAGCGTCAGGAAATATCACGTGCGGTAGATTTTGGCTCGCAGAAAATCACCCGCGAGGCACTTATTGAGATTATGGAGACAGCCATCAACTACGCCATCAATTTTGACCCTCTGATGCCTCCTTACGAGATTAACAAACGTGTTACGGTGGACCAGTTCAACACCAAGATGGACAACTCGAAGTTCACCACAGGCAAGCGTTTGGGATACGAATATAACCTTGATGATATTTAAGATGAGAAGAACAATATTTCAACTTCTGATAACAGTTGCGCTATTACTGGCGCAGAACCATGTGTTTGCGCAGAAGAGTTACGACGAACTGTCGCAGATAACACGTCTTAACCGTGGTGTATATGGCCTTCAGTCGATGAACGACGGCGAGCACTACACCGTAAGCAAAGCGGGTGCAGTAATCCGCCACAGCTATGCCAACGAGCAGCTGTGCGACACACTTTACAAGGGCAGATTTGCATCGTATTCATTCTCGCCCGATGAAGATATGCTTGTGTTGGGCAACAACTACCGCCCCGTCTATCGTCACTCATCGTATGCTGATTATACGATTGTACGCCTGAGCGACAAGAGTGCGGTTGCCGAGCTGAAGGATGTACGCGACCTCACACTCTCGCCCGACTCGAAGTGGGTTGCTTATGCACAGCAGAACAACCTCTACGTAGGCGAGCTGGGTAAAGACGCCAAGGCCATCACCTCAGATGGCGAGTGGAACAAGATTATCAATGGCACTGCCGACTGGGTATATGAGGAGGAGTATGGCTTTACCAAGGCCTACGCATTCTCACCCGACTCAAAGCAAATTGCCTACCTGCGTTTCGACGAGAGCGAGGTGCCCATGTTTGAAATGATGCGCTTTGACGGCAAGCTCTACAACACGCCCTACACCTTCAAGTACCCCAAGGCGGGTGATGCCAACTCCAAGGTGGAGCTGTGGCTCTATGATATTGCATCGGGCTCAAAGCATAAGATTGATGTGGGCGGCGTAAGCGACCAATACATCCCATTCATTGAGTGGACTCCTGCGGGCGAGCTCTACTTCTTCCGCATAAACCGCAAGCAGAATCATCTCGAGGTGGTACTTTGCCGTAAGGATGGCACTCAGAAGGTTATCTACGATGAGCAGTCACCCACCTATGTTGAACGCCCCTCGCTTGACATTATCCGCTTCATCGACAACGACCGCTTCCTGGTGCAGAATGAGACCGCGACAGGCTGGAATCACATCTACCTCTACTCCATCGAAAAGGGGCTTGTGCGCCCTATCACATCGGGCGAGTGGCAGGTGACAGGCATCGTAGAGGCCACCGACAAGAACATCTATTACATCTCGACCGAGACATCGCCCATACGTCGCAACCTATACAGCATTGACTACAAGGGCAAGCGCAAGCAACGTCTTACGAAACTCGACGGAACATACTCCATCTCCCCAAGCAAGGGCATGAAGTATTACATCTCGACCTTCTCGTCAGCCTCATCGGCCCGTCTGGTAGAGCTTCGCAACGGCAAGGGTGAGCTTATACGCACCCTGGTTGAGAATCCCGAACTCAATGAGAAACTCAAGACCTTGCCTGGTAAGGAGTTCTTCACCTTCACCACCGAGCGTGGCGATAAGTTGAACGCCTACATCATCAAACCCATCGACTTCAACCCTGCAAAGAAATACCCCGTTCTGCTCACGCAATATTCGGGTCCTGGTTCACAATCCGTCAGCGACAGCTTCGGCATGGGCTGGGAGAGTGTGATGGTCGGCAATGGCTACATTGTGGCATGTGTCGATGGCCGTGGCACAGGATACATGGGCGAGAAGTTCAAGAAGCAGACCTATGGCAACCTCGGTGCATTGGAGGTTGAGGACCAGATTTCATTTGCACGCCACCTGGCATCACAGGAGTGGGTTGATGGCGAGCGTATCGGCATCTACGGCTGGTCGTACGGAGGATTCATGGCCCTCGGCTGCGCACTAAAGGGAGATGGATTGTTCAAGATGGCAATAGCTGTCGCGCCCGTAACATCGTGGCGTTATTACGACACCATCTACACCGAGATTTACAACGACCTGCCTCAGGACAACCCCAAGGGATATGACGACAACTCGCCTATCAACTTCGCCAACCGTCTAAGTGACCGCACCAAGTTGCTCATCATGCACGGCACGGCAGATGACAACGTACATGTGCAGAATACGATGGAGATGTGTCACGCACTGAATCGCGCAGGCAAGCAGTACGACATGATGATATATCCCGACCAAAATCATTCGATGTATCCTCACTACGCACACAACATACGAATCAAAATGATTGATTACACATTACAAAACCTATAACAGCAAATCGCCCTACGCCCCAAGCATAGGGCGATTTTGGTATAATTATTGAGAAAGAATATCGTCGAGATGAAAATTAAACCAATTTTTCTGTTCCTTACACTCATGCCCTTGCTATGTCATGCGCAGAGTGATTCACTAAAGATGCACTCTTCAATTGAGGAGGTGGTCGTGGTGGGTAGCCGCCACCATAGCGACGTGCGCCATGCACCGCTCAGCATCAGTATCGTTCCACGTTCTAAAATCGAACATCACCACAACTCATCGCTACTGCCAGCGATTGCACAACAGGTGCCAAGTCTATTTATCACTTCACGTAGCCACCTGGGCTATGGAGTATCAACGGGGGCGGCTGGCGGCATGACCATGCGAGGCATAGGAGGAAGCCCCACGACCGCCCTGCTTGTAACCATTGATGGCGTACCCCAATACATGGGATTAATGGGACACCCCATTGCAGATGTGTGTCACTCGATGATGGCCGAGAGCGTGGAGGTATTGCGAGGGCCCAGCTCGATGCTCTACGGCTCAAATGCCATGGGAGGTGTGATAAACATCGTAACACGCAAGATGCAGCAGGATGGCGTGGAGGATAACATAGAACTAAACTACGGTTCATTCAACACTCTGCAATCAACTATCACAAACCGCATTAAGAAGGGGCGTTTCTCATCCTCGGCGGGTGTGACATATAACTACACCGATGGGCACCGTGCCGATTTGAGGTTTGAGCAGGTGGGAGGAAACTTGAACCTCGGCTACGAGCTCAGTCCCCACTGGAGTATTTCGGCAGCTGGGCAGATAACCCATTTCAACGCATCTAATCCAGGCTCAATAGAGAGTCCTATCCTTGACAACGACTCGCGCATTACACGCTATGCCACTACACTATCGTTAAAGAATAATTACCGCACCACATCGGGTGCGCTCAACATCTTCTATAACGCCGGCAGGCATCGTATTAACGACGGCTACTCGCCAGGCGAAGAGCCCCTTGACTATCGTTTCAACTCGCGCGACGAGATGCTGGGTGTCGCTTTTTATCAGAAAGTGACTCTGCTACCCTCCACGTCGCTCACTCTGGGCATTGACTATCAGCACTTTGGAGGTAAGGCGTGGAACAGATATCTAAGCGACGGGAGCACCAAGCTATCGGCCGACAAAAAGATGGACGAGGTGGCCGGATACGTTGCCCTGCGCCAGAGAATCGCACAACGTATAATCATCGATGCCGGCATACGCCTTGACCACCACTCACACGTGGGCTCGGAGTGGATTCCGCAAGCAGGCATTACCTACATGCTTGAGCATGGCATGGTGTTGAAGGTTATGGCAAGTAAGGGTTTCCGATTCCCAACCATACGCGAGATGTATATGTTCCCGCCGCAGAATCCCGACCTGAAACCCGAGAGTATCCTTAATTATGAACTCTCACTGGCACAGACTTTGCTCGAAGGGAGGCTAAGATATGGCATAAACCTATATTATATCGATGGTAAGCAGATGATTCGCACCCTGCCAACAAACGGGCGTCCGTTAAATGTGAATACGGGCAAGGTGAAAAATTGGGGCGTGGAGTGCCAAGCATCGTGGACTATGTCGCGCACATGGCAGATTGAGGCCAACTACAACTTCCTCAATATGGAGTACCCCGTTGTCGCTGCGCCAAAGCATAAGGCGTACCTCGGGGCAAACTTCAGCAAGGGTCGCTTCAACGTAAACAGCGGTGTGCAATACATCAATGGGCTGATTATTCAATCTTCACCCCTGCTCACCGAGCATGACATTGTGCTGTGGGATGCTGGTATAGATTTCAGGTTTATACAATGGGGCTCGGTATATCTGCGTGCTGAGAATCTGCTGTCGCAACGCTACCAGATTAACGCAGGTTATCCCATGCCCCGTCTGACAGGCTTGGTAGGTGTAAAATTCAAATTATAGCAATATGACAACACATCACAATCACAATCACAACCACAATCACAATCACATCTTTAACCGCTACCCCATCGACCCCACACTCTACGTGGCTGACGTGGCCGCCATAGCATTTCAAGCCATTGAGCGTTACGGTGTGGAGGAGTGGCGCTACGCCACGCTGACGTGCGAGTTGCACTCCCACGTGGGCATCTATTCGCTTCTGGGTGTAAAGATGGGCTTGCGCGCCCGTGAGACAATGGTCGCGGATGTGGGAGAGATGAGGGTGGTGTCATACGCTGGGAACACACCTCCCATAAGCTGCCTCAACGATGGATTGCAGGTCAGCACAGGCTCCACCCTGGGACATGGACTAATTGAGGTTGCCAACAACCCCACAGCCCGGGCTGAAGCGATATTTCGCATGCCCCAACGAGAGCTGCGCCTTGCCCTGAAGCAGGAACATGCCGAGATTATAAACCGAGAGTTAGCCCTCGCCAAAGCCCGCCACGGAATGGGACAGGGGTATTGGAACGAGATTCGCCGCCAAGCTATAAAATACTGGCTCGAGTGGGACCGAACTAAGATTTTCGATGTAATACAATAATAAATGGGAACCTTTTGTGGTTCCCATTTTCTTTACATCGTAAACTTCACACCCAGGAAATAGGTCCTCGGCATCATAGGGCCATAGACATATACCGAGTCGCGAAAGGCTCCGAAATCCATATCATCCTGGACATCATCCAGCAGATTCTTCACACCGCCCTGCAACTCCATTGATATGGCTTCCGTTAGGCGGAAGTTGTATGCCAGACGCAAACCCAAATCCCAAAACGATGGCGTAAGCTCACTCCTATCCTCGGGAATATAGCCTGCATTGTGCTGCACAAGCATCTCGCCCGTATAGTTTCCAAACACCGATGCCTTCATGCGGCGTGTGATGTCGGCCGTAGCGGTGAAGTATGCGTAGTGGTCAGGGGTGCGGAACATACGACGCTGTGGCTCAACCGTATCCGACCACTCCTCGGGCTCATCGTAGCGGCTGCGCTGGAAGGTGTAGCCCATCTGCATCTCAAAGATGTCGGGAATACCGAACTTCAGTTCCGTGGTAAGACCTGCGACCTTGGCTCCTGCTGCGTTGTAACGTGTCTGGATGATATATCCCGCGTCATTCACCTCGTCCTGCTTGGCCAGCGCAAACACATCGTCAAGCACCGTATAGAATCCCTCCACAAGCAGGTTGGCCTGCAAGCGACCGAAATTGTGATACAAATCAGCAGAGGCACTCAGGCTATGGGAATACTCGGGTTTGAGGTTGGGGTCGAGCTGTATGATTGACGACTGATTGTTCACAGCATCGATGTGCAAATCCTCATCAAAAGCCTGCGGAGCGCGATAACCGCTTGAATAGCTTAATCTCAAACCCACGTTCTCGTGAGGGCTGTATCGGAGGTTTGCTCGGGGTGAGAAAATCAAGTCATCCATCATGCTGTGCTTGTCGAGACGACCGCCTACGACGAAGTTAAGCTTGTCGCTGCGCCACTCATTCTGCACATACACTCCTGCTGTGCGCACCGTCTGCTCCAGCTCACGGTCAAAACCTATTGAGTGGTCGCTCAAATCATTATACGAATACTCAAAGCCTACGGTGAGTTGGGCGGGCATAAAGAGGCACTTGTTGAAGATGTAGCTGTATTGTGTGCCCGCCACTAGCGTCAGGTCCTTGGTTAGACCATAGGCGTTCAAATCCTTGCCCGTGCCGTAGTAGCTGTCACGATTGATTGCCTGAAGTGACGAGTAAACATCAAACAGATGACGTGAATTGGGCGAGAAATAGCTCCAGCGCAGACTTCCGCCATCAATCTTATGGTCGGTCTGCTCGGCAATCTCGGCCATGTGGGGAGGCAGGTCAATGTTGTCACCTCCGCGGCGGAACTCGCCTATGTGGTGGTACTCGGCCGTAAGTTTAGAGTTTGCCGAGGTTTTGTAATACCCACGAAAGCCCACCGTCTGCGCCTCCATGCGTGTGAGGTCGGTAAAGCCGTCACGGTTGCGGTCGTAGGCATCGCGGTCCTTAATCATGCCAAAGAGATATACTCCTGCACGATGGTCATCCGACACGAATGAGCCTCCGAGCGAGGTGTTGAACTCCGCGTCACCACTCTCCATTACGTTTGATGTGTGCGAGAGGTTGAGCGAGTTGCGTAGCGGCTCCTTGGTGATGATGTTCACCACGCCTCCAATGGCATTTGAGCCAAACAGAGCCGAGCCTCCGCCACGAATGACCTCGACACGCTCAATCATCGCCACAGGCAACTGCTCCATGCCATACACACCCGCCAAAGATGAGAATATGGGGCTTGAGTCGAGCAGTATCTGCGAATACTGTCCATCCAGTCCGTTTATGCGCAACTGCACAGCACCGCAGTTTCCACACGTATTCTCCACACGCAAACCAGGCTGGAACTTCATTGTCTCGGCAAGGTTTGACGAGGCGGTGTTCTCAAACAGTTTGGTCGAAGCCACATTTACGATTGTGGCCGAACTCTTCTTATTGGTCTCGTTACGGGTGGCCGACACCACAACCTCATCCATCGAGAGGGTGTTCTCGGCAAGCATAAAATTCACCTCCACGTTGCGACGGCTGACAAGCATTACCACCTGCTCGGCACTCTTGTATCCTATCGACTCGGCCACAAGCGTATGCTCGCCCTCGGGCAGATTCTTCAGCATAAAGTGACCCGTGGCATCGGCCACTGTTCCGTAGGTTGTACCCTTGACCGATATAGTGACGTAGGGAATATGTTCGTTTGTTGAGGCGTCAATAATATGACCATAGACATTGGCATCGCTCACACGGCGATTCTGTGCCACGGCGGGAGCCATGGCTACGACAGCAATTGCGACAACGAGTGCCGCAAATAATATTTTTCTCATTGATTATTGTTTTACAAGATATATAAATACACACAGAATGCAACCCATCAACACTAATGAGCGCTTCATACCCAACATGGGCTCAGGAATTTATATACATGCAGGAGGGGCGCGCAGCGAGGTAAACAGCAGCTTGCGGCAGATAATGTTATAAGCGCCTTCCAAAATCAGCCCACACTCAAATGTTGCGGCTGCAAGGAGTACCATAACACCCACCTCCAGCGCATCAATATGCGACGACAGCTGAAGGTGCAGAATCTGCGACTGCGAGTGACCATGCTCGGGATTATCGGCCGAGCCCGTATGGAAATGGGAGTGCGACACCACCTTGTCGTTGAGAAGGTGGGTGTGGATAAAGAGCGTATTGCTGCACAGGTATGTCAGCAATACCATAAGCAGCAACGCTGCATGACTTCGGAGTCGATGATATGACACTCTACATCTCATTTGCAGATGCAAAGATAGGATATTTTCTCAAAATATGACTATAAATTAGTCATAAAAGGTTATTTGCAGCAATAAAAAAACCACTCCTTTGGGGGAGTGGTTAAACTATAAGGTGAAGCCCAATTAGCGGATACGCTCCTTGTACTCACGTGTACGGCTATCAACACGAATCTTGTCGCCTGTGTTCACAAACAAAGGAACTCTTACTGTTGCACCTGTGTTTACAGTTGCAGGCTTGAGTGAGTTTGTTGATGCTGTATCACCCTTGATACCTGGCTCGGTGTAAGTAACCTCCATGTCAAGTACTGGAGGAAGCTCGGCTGAAAGAACGGCCTCCTTCTCGGTGTGGAACATAACCTCAACAATCTGACCATCAGCCATCAAATCGTAATTCTCGATAAGGTTCTTGTCGATGTTAATCTCCTCGAAAGTCTCGGTGTGCATGAAGTGCGCACCCAGATCATCCTCATAAGTGAACTGGTAAGGACGACGCTCAACGCGTACCTGCTCAAGTTTCTGGCTAACTGATGAGAAAGTCTTCTCAACAACATAACCATTCTCCAAGTTCTTAAGCTTTGAACGTACAAATGCAGGACCCTTGCCTGGCTTGCAGTGCTGGAAATCAACAACAAGGTAAGTCTTGTTATCCATCTCAATGCACATGCCAATCTTAATATCAGCTGCTGTAATTGTCATAATATCTGTTTTTTATTAGAATTTTCGCTTTCGCCGGCGCAAAGGTAATACAAAAAATCTGTAAACGAAAGATTTATTGCATGATATTTTCATTTTACACCGCCCGACGAGATTAATTTTCACCTCCCCACTCATAGTGCGAAGCATTTACCCCCACATGAGCCATGATACGCTCAACAACTGTCATCACAGCATCATGAAGTGTCGCAGGATGAGAGTAAAACGATGGCGAGGCAGGCAGGATTACAGCCCCCGCTTCGGTAAGGGTGGTCATATTGCGCAGGTGAATCAACGAATAGGGAGCTTCGCGCACCACCACAATCAGGCGTCTGCGCTCCTTGAGCATGACATCGGCAGCACGCTCTATCAACGACGATGACACCCCCGCAGCTATACGTCCCACGCTACCCATCGAGGCGGGCACTACAATCATCGCATCGTAACGTGCCGAGCCGCTTGCCACAGCGGCAAACATGTCATCATTGCTGTAGCTCACAATCTTCTCATCGGTGGGCAGTTCAACACCCTCAAAACGGAGTACCTCATGGGCCGTTTTGCTCACAATAAGTGCCACCTGCTCAACCTCCGTGGCTGCCATCAGCTGCTCAATGCACATGCGGGCATACACTCCCCCACTGGCTCCTGTTATGGCTACGATGACCTTCATGCTAAAGTTCTATGATTTTACACCTTAAACCCAGCTCCTGCACACGTTGCAACACACGTGGCAGAGCATAGCTCATGTTACGAAATGACTTCTGACTATCGTGAAAGGCTATGATGCAACCCGGAGCGATATGGGGCAGCACCTCCTTCAGGCACTTCTCGGGAGTGATGGTGCGGGCATAGTCGCGCGAGAGAATGTTCCACATGATAATCTTGTGACGACGTGCCACAGCGCGAATCTGCGAGGGCGTGGTCTGCGCATAGGGCGGGCGGAAAAGGTCGCTGTGAAGAATGTCATCAGCAAAATCAACATCCTCTATATACTTCTCCAGAGGCATACCCCACCCCTTCTGGTGAGAGTAGGTGTGGTTGCCTATTTTATGGCCCTCATCAATGATTCGCTGATGTAGGTCGGGGTACATCTCGGCATTCTTACCCAACACGAAGAATGTGGCCTTGGCATTATAACGCTTGAGTGTAGAGAGAATCCACTCGGTGATACCGGGTGTGGGTCCATCGTCAAAGGTGAGATAGACACCTGTGGGATCATCAATCTCCCATATCATATCGGGGAAGAGCTTTCTCACAAAGCCCCAAGGTTTAATCTTCATCAGTGTAATGTTTTCGCAACCCGAGTGCTGACTGCAAAAGTAATACATTTTGTTTAATTATGGGTATATAGTTTGCTTTAACTCCTTTTTTAGCTATATTTGTGGGTAATTTTAATCATTGGAAGCATGAAAAACGGAGTCATCATCATCTTCGCCACCGTTGTCACATTAATGTTGGGTGGCTGCAAGGCATTCAATACCATCTCGACATCAAACAACTCGCAAGGCGCCCCCTACGAATTGATTTTGGTGTGCGCACAGCCCGAATGGCAGAGCGAGTTGGGTGACACACTGCAGGCTGTGTTGAAGCAACCCGTCAAGGAACTCATGCAGTATGAGCCATCGTTTGATGTTATGCGCATACTCCCCAACAACTTCAAGAGTCTGACCGAGCGACATCGCAATATTGTTGTGGTAAATGTGAACCCATCCATTGCCGAGCCGGGCATTACGGTGAGCTACGACAAGACAGCCAAGCCTCAGATTTACATCACACTGAAAGGCCCCGACACAAAGAGCCTTGCCAAATATGTGAGTGACAACCGCGAAAACATAATGTATGTGTTGGAGAAGGCCGAGCGTGACCGCACAGTAAGCTACGCACGCCAATACTACTCAAAGCCTCTGCACGAGAAGATTCTCAGCATGTTCGGAATGGATTTGGCCGTGCCCAACAACTATCAGCTGCGCTCGGAGTCAGACGACATGATATGGATTTCGCAGGAGTTCCCTACGGCGAGTCAAGGATTCTTCATCTACAAATACCCCTACAAGGGCAAGGAGTCGCTCTCGGCCGAGGCTTTGGTCAAGGCGCGCAACAAATTTGCATCACGCATACCTGGCCCGAACGAGGGCTCGTTCATGACCACAACAAACAAAATAGTGGATGACACGGGGTTGGACTACATGCCCTACATGCCCGAGTATCGTCAGCTGCTTATAGGCGACCGCATGTGGATTGAGATGTCGGGTTTGTGGGAGGTTGAGAATTACTTTATGGGAGGCCCATTTGTAAGCTACACCACCGTCAATACTCAAACCAACGAGGTTGTGACCATCGATTGTTATGTTTACTTCCCAACCCTTTATAACAAGGACCCTGAAAAACGAAATAAGCTGCGCGCATTGCAGCACCTCGTTTATCTGGCCAACTTCCCCGCTCAAGGCACTTCGGCAGAGTAATACGCCGCTTGTGGCAGGCAAAAAATACAGAACTACTCCGCGACACAGCGTCTGGGGTAGTTCTGTTTTTTTGTGTAGTGGCAATTTGCCAGCATGTCGGCATAGTTTATGCTGAAAAAATTGGAAAATCAAAAAAAACTCCCTACCTTTGTTTCATAAGATTTGAAATTATTAATTCGGGATTCCGATTGAGTGGCTTGGGATGCAACAATAGTTCCACCAGGCAGACCACGATATTGGGATTCTGGCTTTTTTTACTGTTTAAGACATGGCAAATGAAATTATCTATTTGACGGCAGAGGGTATGCAGAAGTTAAAGGACGAGCTTCAACACATGCGTTCGGTTGAGCGTCCCGCTATTTCAGCAGCCATTGCCGAGGCACGCGACAAGGGCGACTTGTCGGAGAACGCCGAGTATGATGCCGCACGTGAGGCACAGGGTTTATTGGAGATGCGTATTGCAAAGCTGGAGCAGACGCTCACCAATGCACGTATTATTGACGAGTCGAAGATTGACAAGAGCAAGGTGCAGATTCTAAGCAAGGTAACCCTGCTCAACCACAATAACAAGAAGCAGGTGACCTACACCATCGTATCAGAGAACGAGGCAAACCTGCGCGAGGGCAAGCTCGCCATAGGCACTCCTATTGCCAAGGCCATCCTGGGCAAGAAGAAGGGCGATGTGGTAGAGGTTACCGTGCCAGCAGGCATCTTGAAGTTCGAGATTCTGGATATCAACATATAATAAAACCCCAACGAAAAGGAGTGCCAAAAGCACTCCTTTTTTCGTTTGCATCCATCACTTTGACTGGCTTAATATTTCAGCATAGCGTCTTTCTATCACCTTCCAATCCAGCACTTTCCATAAGGCGTTCACACCCTCAACGCGAGCATTACGATAGTCGATATAGTAGGCGTGTTCCCACACATCAATGGCAAGCAACGGATACAACCCATCGGTCAGTGGATTCCCCGCATTTGGTTTGCTCACTATCTTCAGCACTCCGTGCGCATCGCTCGCAAGCCACACCCATCCCGAGCCAAACAACGACAGAGCTTCAGCCGTCATACGCTCACGTAATTTTCTGTAACTGCCAAAACCCGCATCAATAGCTTTCAGCAGTTCGCCCTCGGGTTTGGATTGCGGTGTGGGCGAGAACTGTTCAAAATAAAAATTGTGATTCCACACCTGTGCAGCATTGTTAAAGAGTGCCCCATCGGCCGAAAACATAATCTGCTCCAATGAAGCATCAGCAAACGCTGTATTTTCAATCAACGCAAGGGTTTTATTTACATACGCCGCCAGATGCTTGTCATGGTGGTAGAGCAGCGTCTGCTCCGATATGTGAGGTTCAAGAGCCTTGTAGTCGTAAGGGAGTGGTTTAAGCTCAATTTTACTCATTGTCGTCATAATCAAAAATAGTTTTAATACGAAAAAATGATGCCATTGCTTTTGAAAAAATAAATACTAAATTAACCAGTGCAGAAATAGCTACAAAAGTTTGAGTTAAATAATTTATAAGTGCTACAACATCCCCATTAAGTAAAACAGAACTGCTAACTAAATCATTACTAATATATAAAATAATCAA
>JAFOHD010000070.1 GCA_017421945.1 Alistipes sp.
GTTGAGCCTTTGAAGCAGCTCTTCAAGGACGAGGTGCGTGCTTGCGGTGTTGAGCTTGGCTTGCCTTACGAGATGGTTTACCGTCAGCCATTCCCAGGTCCGGGCTTGGGTGTACGTTGTCTGGGTGCTATCACACGCGACCGTCTGGAGGCTGTGCGCGAGTCTGACGCCATCCTGCGCGAGGAGTTTGCCAAGGCAGGCTTGGACAAGAAGGTATGGCAGTACTTCACCGTAGTGCCCGACTTCAAGAGTGTGGGTGTGCGTAACAACGCCCGTTCATACGATTGGCCTGTGATTATCCGTGCCGTGAACACTATTGACGCCATGACAGCTACCATCGAGCATATCGACTGGGAGATTCTGGACCGCATCACCAAGCGTATCCTTGACGAGGTGCCAACCGTGAACCGCGTATGCTACGATATGTCGCCAAAGCCATCGGCAACAATCGAGTGGGAGTAATATTCACTAATCACATATATGCAACAAGACCTCGCCCTAAAGCGAGGTCTTGTCTTTTACCAATTAACCCTAAACCGAAGCGATTAGCTTCGCAACTATCTGAATAAATCCACAATAGTTCACTTTTACTCCTTGCAACCGAAGAGTTCCCTGAGGTAGCAGTCGATGTAGAAAAGCTCGGCATCGTCACAAATCACTGCGCTGTGCAGCAGTCGCTCTTCGTCGGCAAGTAAATCAGAAGAAATAATAAAGTCAGCATTCTCCATAGGCACTCTGTTTTATATACAAAACGCACAGGGATATTGTTTATTGTATGGGGTTAATATTTTTTTGCAAAAATGTGGCATGACGTTGATTTGCAGAAAAAAACCACGCCGCAGGCAATGACCCGCGGCGTAGCATAGCTCTGTGGTTAGCGTAGCAAAACACCCCTACTGCGCGTTGCGCTTGTCCATTATGATTTCGTAGTAGGTCTTGGCCTCAATCATCGCGCAGGCACTTGTCTGTGCCGACAAATCGTAGGTGCGGTTGCCCGGAGTGGCCCAGTGGCCCGAGTAGTTGTAGTCGTTACCCGTGCCCTGCTCGGCGAGCACCTCGGCGTTGTTGTTGAAGAAGTTGGTGAAGCGGTTCATGTCGGCACGCTCCAGATTCTTCTCAAGCACCAGCTTCACGAAGTAACGCACAAACACAGCCTTGAACAATGCTCCATCGCCGCCGTCGCCCTCATGCTTGAGGATGTTGTACTTCTTATCAACCAGATTGTTCAGAGTCCAGTTGGCAGCCTTGACAGCCATGTTGAGGTACTTCTGCTCCTTGGTGATGGTGTAGAGCTCGTGGGCCATGCCCATGTAGGTACCCTGATTGTAGGTGAAGAACCAATCCCTGCGCTCACCCGTGTCGTGGTTCACAATGTGGTCATATACCTTACCGTTGCTGGTCTCGACGAGCTTGGCACTCTGCCACTCGTAAATCTTCTTTGCCCAGTCGAGGTCATCCTGCTTCTTGCCGTTGAGCTTGTACATGCGTGCTGCGATGATGCCCGCAGGGCCATTCGAGCAAGAGTTCTTGCTCCAGGGCTCGCTCTGCTTCCACGAGATGCCGCCTCCCGAGTACTGCTCGTTCCAGTTGCTCTTGATTTTATCCCACAGCGACTGCGCCGTAACGATGTACTTCTTCTCGCCTGTATGCTCATAGAGACGAATCATGGTGAGGCATATCCACTCCATATCATCGACAAAGTCGTTGAAGTAGCTGCCGCCACTCTTCTGCTTCACGCCCACATACCACTCATCGAAGTAGGTCTTCCAGTTCTTGTTGCCGCTGCGCACATAGGCATCTATGACCACATCCATGGCGTGCGCCTGGGGCCAGTAGCACCAATCCTGCGCCGAGGTGTCGGCCTTGCCCACGAAGGTGTTGAAGAAGTGACGGTCCTGATTCCAGAAGTGCGTCACAAAGGCGTTGGTACTCTTACTTGCCACCTTCTTCCAGTATTCGAGTTCCTCATTAACCTCTTGTTCGGGCTCCTCCTGCTCGGGCTCCTGCGCCTGGGGCTCGTCACCCGAACCGCAAGCACTGCAAAGGCTGAGTGAAAGCATCAATAGAATTGCATAAAGTGTAAGTCTTTTCATAGTAGTCAAGGTTTATAACAACAAAGCTAACAATTTTGCGCGGAAAAACAAAATTGCTAGCCTAAATGTTAATCACCAATCCTTTAGCTCAATACGATGTCGTTATCCTTAATCATCTTCCTGAGGTTGATAAGCGCATAGCGCATACGTCCCAGAGCTGTGTTGATGCTCACCTCGGTCTGGTCGGCAATCTCCTGGAAGCTCAGTCCAGAGTAGTAGCGCAGCATAACCACCTCGCGCTGCTCCTCAGGCAAGTGGTCAACCAAGCGGCGCACATCGGCAGCAATCTGCTCCGAAATCATCTTATCCTCAACTGTCGCATCGGCAAAGCGCAGTGTGCCCAGCACATTGTAGCCTGCATCGGACTCGTTCACGGTCTTGGCACTCTTCTGCGAGCGGAAGTAATCTATCACCTGATTGTGAGCAATGCGCAACACCCACGAGAGGAACTTGCCTGTATCGACATAACGTCCCTGGTCGATGACATTGACCACCTTGATAAGTGTATTTTGCAGGATGTCATCAGCCAAGTCGCGATCCTTGACCATCATGCGGATGTAGTCGCGAACGCGATTAGAGTGTCTGTCTATGAGTTGTGATATAGCACCACGATCACCCGAGAGATAGCTATTAAGCAATACCTGGTCACTTAACACTTGTGTTTTCATACTCTTCCAAGTTTTACTATACGCAACGGTCGTCACTGCTGAAGCCTCGGGGGACTTCCCCGACTGCGCCCGTGGGTCGAGTCTGCACCGGCTTCACCTGCTCGGCAACCTCCCAACACGGAGTGCGACAACCTCATCGTATAAGGTTAATACTGTTCAAAAAGAGTAGAAATTTCTTCTATAGGCGTCTGGTTTTTAGAGTTAATTCTATTGTTTTCTGAGCGCAAGTTACGCACAAAAAACAGTAATTGCAAATTTTTTTCACTCTTTTGCAGCATCTCAAAACATGGTTACATCGGCCCAACCACACAAATACCATGCCCGAAATACTCTTTACAGGGAGGTGAAACGCCAATTCGCAGGGGTGAATTTTTTGCTTTATTTTCAGAAAAAACGGGTGACACAGAGGCTGAAATACAAAAAAGGGCATACAACGATGTGCATGCCCTTGTGTTGGGATGAGGGTAATTCCTACCAGATGATTACGCGCTCCTGCTCGGGCAGGAACATCGCTCCTGAGCTAATGCCGAAGGCCTTGTGGAAGGTGTCGATATTGCGCAGGGTGACATTCACACGGTTCTTGCCCAGCGAGTGTACGTCGGTCTTGGTGAGGCGTGCTATCTCCTCGTCGCGGATGGTCTGACCCCAGATGGTGGCGTAGGAGAGATAGAAACGCTGGTCGGCACTGAAGCCGTCAATAGGTGCGGGCTCACCATTCTCCTTTATGGAGTTGCGCAGAGCCGTATATGCCACGCGCAGACCGCCCTGGTCGGCGATGTTCTCGCCCAGCGACAACGCTCCGTCGGCCATGATGGCTGGCTTGCCATCCTTGGCTGGCAACACCTCAACCTTGTTGAACTGCTCGACAAGGATATCGGTGCGGGCCTTGAATGCCGCAGCATCCTCGTCGGTCCACCAGTTGTTCATGTTGCCGTCCTTGTCGAACTGACGGCCCTGGTCGTCAAAGCCGTGAGTCATCTCGTGACCTATAACCACGCCAATGGCACCGTAGTTCACAGCATCGTCGGCTGCCGAGTTGTAGAATGGTGGCTGAAGAATAGCCGCAGGGAAGCAAATCTCGTTGGTTGTGGGGTTGTAATAAGCGTTCACATACTGTGGAGTCATGTGCCACTTCTCGCGGTCAACCTCCTTGCCCATCTCTGCGATGTTGTCGGCTGTGTACCACGCCGAGGCGTTCTTCTTGTTCTCCCAATATGACTTCTCGGGGTCAATATCGAGCGATGAGTAGTCCTTCCACTTGTCGGGGTAGCCAATCTTCACGGTGAACGAAGCCAACTTCTCGTGAGCCTTCGCCTTTGTGGCATCCGACATCCACTCCAGAGCATCTATATGCTCGCCCAGAGCCACCTGCAAATTCTTCACAATCTCCAGCATGCGCAGCTTATCGCTCTCGGGGAAGTACTTCTTGACATAAATCTCGCCCACAGCCTCGCCCAGCACATGGTTAGGCACTGCCATGGCACGCTTCCAGCGTGGACGCTGCAGCTGCTGGCCCGACATCACACGACCGAAGAAGTCGAAGTTGGCCTCCGAGATGTCGTCGCCAAGAGAGCCCGATGCCGACTTGAGCAGTGATGCCACCATGTAGCTCTTCACAACCTCCAGAGGCTCGCCCTCAATCAGCTTGCACACATGCTCAATAACCTCGGGCTGGCCTACGACCATGTGGTCGAACTCGCCCAAGCCCATAGCCTTGAAGTAGGCATCCCAGCCAAAAGCAGCATACTTTGCCACAAACTCCTTGCGGGTTGTGGGGTTGTAGTTGGCCGCCACGTCACGCAGCTCCACATTCGAGCGGAACTCCTGTGCCATCTTGGTCTCCAGCGCCAGCACATCCTTGGCCCTTGACTCGGCATCGGCAAAGCCGGCAAAACCGAAGGCCTTGCCAAGCCACACAA
>JAFOHD010000071.1 GCA_017421945.1 Alistipes sp.
GATTACCTGCGAGAAAGTTTTATTCCCGAGAGTTACCCTGCAGCAACAGACCGGTACAATTTCAATTATGTGCCCTGCTTCAAGTCGCTCCTCGACCACTACAAGCAGACAGGCAACACCACACGCTACGACGAACTGCGCCGTCTGATGCTGCGCATCGTGGATCAAATCAATGTGCCCGACGAAGAAAAACAGAAGTACTATGAGGAGATTGACCGCTGACACCCTGCCATCCTTGCCCGATGCCGAGCTGATGCTGCGCGTCGGGCAGGGCGAGCACACGGCCTATGAGGTGCTCTACGAGCGACACGCGCAGAGGCTGGGCGGATTCTTCCTCCGCATGCTCGCCTACGACACGGCCAAGGCCGAAGACATGGTGCAGGAGCTCTTCATCCGCGTCTGGACACACCGCTCCAGCTACCACCCCTCGCAGCCCTTCACCACGTGGCTCTATGCCATGGCCTACAACCTCTGCAAGAACGACTATCGCCACCAGGAGGTGCGCCAAGGCTATGCAGCAGAGTGCTCACTACGCGAAGAACCTATTGCCACAACGGACGAGGCCCTCGAGCGCAGCGAACTGCGCCAGCTGCTCCGCCAAGCCGTGCAGACACTACCCGAGGCGCAGCGCGACGCCTTCCTGCTCCACTACGATGAGGAGCTCTCCGTGCCTGAGGTGGCTCGTATCGTCGGCTGCCCCGAAGGAACGGTGAAGTCGCGCCTCGCCACTGCGCTACAGACGATCAGGAGACAAATGAAAATGTGTTTGTGAGTTTTGTGGTTTTCGAGTTTATAAGTTTTACAGGGACAACAAATTCACCAACTAATAACAAAAGAACTAAAAAGCTTTAAACAATATGAATGAAAACGAACTGAAAAGAATAGAGCAAGAGTCAGCCGCCCTCCTCTCCCTGCTCCGCGAGGTGCGTGACGAAGACAATGCCACCCTACGCGTGGCCCCGTGCCCCCGTCCCAGCAAGAGAAGGAGCCTCCGCATCAGCCCCTACTGGCTCGTTGCCGCCTCCGTGCTGGGCTTCATGCTCGGCATGGCCGTGCCGCGCGACACCGGCATCGCCGCAAGAGAGTACACCACCCTGCTCGCCGACACCAGCCACACCCTAGGCCGCAGCCTCGCTGCGGGTGATGTCAACTTTGCGTTGCTGGTAAAGTGAGAGGCCATATCGAGAAGGTTGCCTTTAGCCCGCTAGCAATCACAAATAAAATTTGTGTAACAAGATAAACCTAATACTTATAATTGTAATTGTAATATCTTTGTTAGTAACAAGCTTGTTAGTAGCAAAAGTTTCTTCTATCACTATTAGTATATATTCGGGAATATTTACTATTTTTGCGATGACAATAAGAATAGGCAATGGAAATAATATCAGTGGAATACCAACAATGGCTTGCTGATTTGAAGCAGCGTATCCGTGAGTGTCAAATCAAGGCTGCAGTAAAAGTCAATGCAGAGCTGCTACAACTCTATTGGCAAACGGGATACGATATTGTAGAGAAACAGAAACATGCGCATTGGGGAGATGGTTTCTTGAAGCATTTGAGTCACGACCTCATGGAAGCTTTTCCCAAGATGACTGGTTGGGACGAACGCAATCTTCGCCGAATGAGGCAATGGTATTCTACTTACAGTCAGCTTTATACATTTCGGGCACAGCTTGTTCCCGAAATAAAAGGGACAGAAAATGAGTTTCGGGCACAGGCTGTGCCCGAAATGAGCCCAACCGCCATGCCCATAGATTTCTTCTCTGTGCCTTGGGGACACCACATCTTGATTATGCAGCGTTGCAAGGAGTTGGATAAAGCACTTTTTTACATCCAACAGACAGTCGAGAACAATTGGAGCCGCTCTGCATTGGAATGGCAAATCGATAGTAATCTATATGACCGTCATGGAAAGGCTATCAGCAACTTTGTCAATAGATTACCCGCTCCACAAAGCGACTTGGCGCAACAAATAACCAAAGACCCTTATGTGATTGACATCATGGGGATTAGGCAAGATATGAAAGAGCGTGAGATAGAACAACACTTGGATTCGCACATCTCACAATACCTGTTGGAGTTGGGCAAGGGTTTCACCTATTATGGACATCAGGTACATCTCAAAGTTGGCAACGAAGATTTCTATATCGACCAGTTGTTCTACCATGTCCGCCTACATTGTTTTGTTGTAGTGGAGTTGAAGGCTGTGAAATTCGCTCCAGAGCATATCGGGCAACTCAACTTCTACGTTTCTGCCGTTGACAGCCAATTGCGCACACCTGGAGATAATCCGACAATAGGCCTGTTGATTTGTAAAGACAAGGATGACATTGTAGCTGAATACACCTTGCGCAATATTGAGAGCCCCATCGGAGTATCCTCTATGCAGATATACAATGAACTGATGTCCGACTACAAATCATCTCTCCCCAGCATTGAAGATATTGAAAGGGAGTTAAACGACAAATGTCGATGATTCCAATAATGCAAGATCTCACAAACGCCTTATGAAACCAACCAAACTATTCCTTGCCCTTGCCGTGGCGGTGCTGCTGGGGGCGTGTACAAGAGAGAACAAAGTGATTGAGTTCCCGTTGGTAGGAGCATCCAACACTACCAGTATCGTCTTCGAGAAGGTGGAGCTCACCGACACGGCCACGGTGCTCACCGTGCGTGGATTCAGCCGCCCGAACGATTGGATCAGAGTGCCCTCATACACTCATCTTGTTGCTCAAGGGATAGAGTGCAGGCTGCTCGGGAGCAGGGATGTGGAGATAGATGAGTTACTTTATATGCCCGCGGATGGCGACTCATGC
>JAFOHD010000072.1 GCA_017421945.1 Alistipes sp.
AACATATCGGTTTTCAAACCATCCATGGAGATTTCGCACAACAACTTTACAGAAATAGAGAAATCGTTCAGCGCAATTTCCACGGTATCAAATTCCATACAATGCAAGTATGTAAACACCATACTGCGTGAGATATCTCCCAGGCTCGAATTCGATAAGCGTACGGCAATAGTTTTAACAGATGAGAATCTGCTAATCCCACTCTTGCATGCATTGCCCGCAGAGTTACAGGATAACATCAATGTCACAATGGGATACCCACTGCGACAAACCACTGCCTACTCGTTTATTGAGCGATTGATAGAGTTGCAAAAGAATTGCCGCAAAGGCGAGGATGGCAGCAACTTCTACCACGTTGATGTTAATGGCATACTCTCACACCCCTACATTGCAGAAGTGTTGGGTGAGGCAGTACAGGCACGACAGAAAGAGATTTTTGACGGCAGATACATAAGAGTTGATGAGCGGCTTTTTAACGACAATCAACTACTAAATACAATCTTCACTAATTCAGAACAGTACGATACATTATCTAAATATCTGCTTGAGGTAATTAAAATTCTTACTCTAACAGAGAATAGCGACAATGACAACAGCCTGAAAACATCATATTTATCAATTATTTCCGACAACATATCAGAGCTTGATAATTGTCTAAAAATGTGCAATATAGAGATATCTACATCAACATATACATCACTCTTAAGACGCCACCTGCAAACCGTGAGAATACCATTCAGCGGAGAGCCTTTACAGGGTTTGCAAATCATGGGTATATTGGAGACAAGAAACCTGGATTTTGACAACGTCATAATACTCTCGATGAACGATGACAACTTCCCGGGCAATCTGACTTCCAACTCGTCATTCATACCCTACAGTTTGCGTGCTGCATACGGCATTCCCACACCCGAGCATCATGAGAGTGTGTATGCTTACTACTTCTACAGACTCATACAGCGCGCCAAACGCGTTGATATGCTTTATTGCTCACACGCCGATGACAAGAGTACGGGCGAACAGAGTCGTTACATATATCAGCTTGATTTTGAGTCACCTTACAATATCAAGCGCATAAATGTAGGTGTCGATATAGCCGTAACGGAGCAAAATGAGGATGTGATTGAGAAGAGTGGCACAGCACTGAAAGAGTTGGAGCGATTCACAAACGAAGAGAATAAGAAGATGCTGTCACCTTCGGCATTTGCAAACTACATCACCTGTCCGGTAAAATTCTACTTCAGTTCAATTGCCAAACTAAAGTCCTCGGACGAGTTATCGGAGGATGTGGATAGTCCGATGTTTGGTACTATATTGCACGATGCCATGCAGATATTGTATGCGCCATTTGAGGATGTCGCAAACCCCATGCTTCAGCTAAAGCAGATATCTGAACAAGATGTGGAGAATGCTGTTATAGAAGCCATTAAGTCGAACTACTTAAGCAAGAACAATAGCTCAGAAGATAATATCACAGGCATACTTATGCTCGTAAAGAAGATAATTACAAAGTATATCTATCGGGGCATTATACCTTACGACATTAAGCACAATGACTTTGCTCTGAAGGCTGTTGAGGAGGATATATCAACCTATTTCACGCTCGACGATGGTCGCCAAATAAAAATTGGAGGACGTGCCGACCGTATAGATTCGCTCAACAACGGGCTGCTCAGAGTGGTGGATTATAAAACCGGAGAACGCAATCTTGAATTCAACGGCATCGATTCGTTATTTAGTGGTGACACACGCAACAAGATGGGTAATATTTTGCAAACAATGCTTTACTCAATGGTGTTACGCGACAAATATCAACGCAACGTTCAACCTGCATTATTCTATGCCCGATACATACATCAAGACGATTACTCGCCATCGCTAATAGACAAAGGCGTTGAGGGGTGTGAAGGTATAACGTATAACGATTATGCCGAGACATTTGAAACACTGCTACGCAACAAATTAAACGAATTGTTTGACCCTACACATCCATTCGAGCGTTGTAGTGCAGAAGAGAGCGACACATTTTGTAAATATTGCGATTTCAAGGCCATTTGCAAACGATAAAATATGAGAGCAAAAATATTAAGTGCCAGCGCAGGTTCTGGCAAGACATACCGACTGGCGTACAAATTTGTACATGATGTTATAAAGCATTACACATCAAAGCCTTACTTATATAGAGCCATACTCGCTGTAACCTTCACGAATAAAGCTACCGAGGAGATGAAAAGTCGTATCCTAAAGGAGATTCATTCACTCATAGCTACCCCAGAGCAAAGCGGGTATATGAAACGTTTGCAAAGTGAATTAGGCCTGAGTCAGAATGAGATTTCACAACGAGCAAAAGCTATACAAAGCAGCATACTGCACGACTACTCACGATTTACGGTTCTCACGATTGACAAGTTTTTCCAGCGGATTTTGCGAGCGTTTATCAAGGAGTTGGGTATAGACCTCAATTACAACATTGAGTTGGACACATCGACAATACTCACACTCAGCACCGACGCCATGATTGAAGAGATGACCATTGACGAGAAACTCCAGACGTGGATTATGGAGTTTGCCGAAGAGTGTATTGATGAGGGGCAGCGTTGGGATATCCGCAATAAAATTCTCTCGTTAGGAGAAGAACTTTTTAAGGAAAGCAACAAACAGACCATACTAAATTCCACATCCAAGGAAGACCTTTTACAGATTATACGCCATGCCGACAAACGCTCAATGCAGGCAAAGACCGAGTGTCAGAAACTCGGCGCTAAGGCTATGGAGATAATCAATGCCTCAGGGCTTGATGCAGTGTGCTTCTTTGGTAAAAACCAGAAAAATGGGTTGATACAATTCTTCAGTCGAGCAGCAGAAGCCGAGCCTATAATACCGAGCGACAAACTCAAGCTAAGAATTACAAACCTGAAGAATTGGACTGCATCGGATGTGAGTAAGCAAGTGAAAATTCAGGTAGGAGAATTAGCCGTACAGCTGCAACCCATACTCTCAGATTTATGCTCAATATGTGATAAAAACCAGAAACTATGGTGTTCTCTGCCATTCATCAAAGCTACATTCCGCAGTTATGCTTTATTGCAAGACATATACCAGAAGGTGCAGCAGCAATGCGAGCAGGAGGGTGTGATGTTGTTACCTGAAACAAAGTACATACTTTCACGATTTGTGGCGGGTAACGATGCGCCGTTCATTTATGAGAAGATTGGCAACCGCTTTGAACGTTACATGATTGACGAGTTTCAAGATACATCGGCCAAGGAGTGGGAGAACTTTGTTCCCTTGCTCAAGAATGCCATGTCGCAATCCGAGGATAGTCCTATACTCATCGTCGGCGATGTAAAGCAATCAATTTACCGTTGGCGTGGAGGTGATTGGCGTATTCTGAATAGTGGCGTAGAGAGCGATTTGGGTAGCGACAATGTTGATGTGGAGATTATGTCGAACAACTACCGCAGTCTGAAACAGATTGTAGAGTTTAACAACATGGCCGTAGAGCGCGTTGTCGCCAAGGACAATGCCCAACTAAATATACAGCTACAAGAAGCCGCAGAGGAACAGAAATTAAGCAAGGAGGCGCAACTCGAACTCACCGACACTCTTATTTCGGCATATAATGGCCATGCGCAAACGCCTCAAATAAAGTCCGAGCAACAGGGATATGTAAGAGTGGAGCGTTTTGACAGTACATGTGAGCCTCCGCTTGTAAAGTGTATAGAATCAATCATAAAACGAGGCTACTCGTACAAGGATATATTGATTTTGTGTCGCGATAAGAAAGATGGGGAGAAGGCCGCAAACATACTATTGGAGTACAAGCGTCGAAACAACTCATTCAATATCATGACACAAGACTCGCTTATTATCAGCCGATCGCCAATAAGTCAGTTTGTAATTGCCGTACTGCGCTTATCGCAGAACATCAAGGACTCGATTAGTTGCGCCATGATGAATGATTACCTGGGCAGGAAATACTCCGAGCCCTTGCAAGAGGAGGATATAGCCCTACTGTCGCACATCAGTCAGCTCACTCCCGAGGAGGCTTTTGAGCATATAGTAGCCCACTACTCATTGTGCGACAACAAACAGGAGATAGCCTATTTGCAGGCTTTGCATGAGCAGATTATATCGTTCAACACTTCAAAGGTTGCCGACATACAGTTATTCCTGAAGATGTGGGATGATAAAGGTTCGGAGAAATCGCTGAGTGTGGAGAAGAGCGACAACACGATAGAGCTGATGACAATCCACAAAGCAAAAGGTTTGGAGAAGAAGGTTGTAATCATCCCCTACTGTAGCTGGGGATTAAATCCTCGTCCGAACAACTTTGTATGGGCTACACCCGACACCCAGGCAGATGATGTAGCACGCATAGGACGGTTCCCCATCAACTACAAAACCGATATGGAGAACTCGATTTTCAGCGATGACTACTTCCGCGAGAAAGTGTATTCTCATGTGGATGGCATAAACCTGCTATATGTCGCTCTAACACGAGCCAAGGAGGAGCTATATGCATTCATCCCAAGCAATGCAAAAGAGAACACAATAGGAAAATTATTCTGGAGTGTGCTTTCGGATAGCGCCGTAACTGACGAGGAGACGGGTAACGAGATAGTGGAATTCGGTGTGCCGATAAACTGCGATGCAGATAACAGCAATGAGCTAAGCCTCGCAACAAACATACTATTCAATGAGTACCCAACCATCCTGGCAAAGATGCGTCTTAGCCTGCCTCAACAACGTTATTACGAGGAGAGTAACAAACTCTCGGCACGCGACATGGGTATTCTCATGCACAGCATCCTGAGTGAAGCTACCGACCTTGACAGCATAAAAGAGCGTATAACGGCAGCCTACAAGGCCGGCAAGTTGGATCAAAGCCAATCCTCGGAGTTGCTTACATCCATTGAACGAGAGTTTGAAAAAGAGCTGGTGCGCTCATGGTTTGGCAAATGGGACGAGATACGCAACGAGAACGACATAATAGGAAGCCATATCATAGGAACACGCCGACCCGACCGAGTAATGATAAAGGGCGACAAAGCCGTTGTGGTGGATTACAAATTCGGAGCCGAGAAACTGAAAGCCCACCAAAAGCAAATAGCAAACTACATGGGGCTGCTCTCGCAAATGGGCTACAGTGAAATAGAGGGTTACATATGGTATCTCTCGATGGGTGAAATTGTGAAGGTAGAGGAGTAAATGAGTATATTTTGACTCATTATCTTATGAGAAGATGGTTAAATTTTGAATTATTCAGTATCTTTGTGCCAAATTAGATTTTAGAGAATGAAAGTAGGTCATATACAAACACTAAAGGTAAGTCGTATATCGGATTTTGGTCTTTACCTCATTGACGAGCAGGAGCAGGAGGTACTTTTACCCAATCGTTACGTGTCGCTTGAAAATAAGGTGGGGGATGAAATTGAAGTATTCGTGTATCACGATTCCGAGGACAGATTGGTTGCCACAACCACCCGTCCGCTCATTATCGAGGGCCAAGCGGCATATCTCAAGGTTGTGGACAAAAACATACATGGTGCCTTTCTTGATTGGGGTTTAGAGGGCAAGGATTTATTTCTTCCCAACCGCAATCAGCAGGGAGGTGTTCTGGCAGGCAGAAGCTATGTGGTGTGGTTGTATGTCGATAACATCACAGGCCGCTGCGTGGCGACAATGAAGCTGAAACCATTCATTGACAACGACATAATCACCGTAAAGCCTCGCCAAAAGGTGGACATTCTCATAGCCTCGGAGAGCCCTATCGGTTACCGTGCCATTATCAACTCACGCCACTGGGGCATGCTCTACAAGAACCAGATATTCCAGCCTGTGAGAGTTGGCGACCGCATGGAGGGATATGTGCGACGCATAACCGACGACAACAGAATAGACCTCACGCTGAGGATGGAGGGTTATGATGGTGTGGCAAACTCGGCCGAGGATTTGCTCAAGCTCATCAAGGAGAATGGCGGAGAGATGCCTATCGGCGACAACTCGTCACCCGAGAAGGTGCATGCCCTGACGCAGATGAGCAAGAAGGTATTTAAGCGTTCGGTGGGAATTCTGCTCAAGCGAGGTGTGATAGCAACCGACGGCGAAAGCATAAAACTCAAGTGAAATGGCACAACTCCACACCGCAGAACGTGTATCTCAGAGTGACGCATCGGACAACTATGTCTTTCAGCGTTCCATCCTGGCTTATCACCATGCCGCCGGTCTGGTGAGTGGCGACGTGCTTGAGATTGGCACAGGCATGGGATACGGCATTGAGTTAATAGCACCCGCTGCATCACACTTCACCACAATAGACAAGAGCAGGGCTTACAATACGTCACTACCCGACAACGTAGAGTTTGTCAAAATGGAGGTTCCTCCATTAAAGTTCGCAGACGAGAGCTTTGACTATGTCATATCGTTCCAGGTCATTGAACACATCAAGCATGACAAGGAGTTTGTGAGGGAGGTGAGCCGAGTGTTGCGCAAGGGTGGTAAGTTTATTGTATCGACACCCAATGCGCCTATGTCTCTTACGCGTAATCCGTGGCACATACGTGAATATAGCGAGTATGAGTTGTGCGATCTTATGGCAAACGGTTTTACGCACATCGAAGCATTGGGTGTAAATGGCAACGAGAAGGTAATGCAATACTATGAGCAGAACAAGCGCAGCGTGGAGCGCATCATGCGCTGGGATATACTCGATTTGCAACATCGTCTGCCTCGCCAGATATTGCAGATTCCATACGATGTGATGAACCGCATGAACCGCCGCCGCCTGTTAAATCAGAATGATGAGCTTACGCGTTCTATAAAGATGAGCGACTACTCTGTCGGCGAAATTACACCTCAGAGTTTCGATTTGTATTACATTGCAACGAAATAAGAACAAAAAAAACAGCGAAAAGACTTTTATTTTTCCCTACTTTTTGTTATTTTCGTTGGTTGATTCAATACATGTCATGTATGGGCGAATATATTGTCGAAATATTTTTGGTTGTCTCAGGTATTCTGGTCGGCATAATTAACACTTTAGCTGGCGGAGGTGCTATTATCACAATGACCCTATTCACCGTATTGGGGTTACCTATCGGTGTGGCAAATGGAACAAATCGAATAGCCGTCATACTACAAAATTTCACAGCCACCATAACCTTCATACGCAAGCGCATGCTTGACATCAAGGGTGGAGTGAAACTTGCCATACCTGCTGTGATTGGAAATATCGTAGGTTCGTTGGTCGCAACAAAGATTAGCGACACCATATTTACGATATGCATGGCCGTGGTTTTGACAGTGGTGTTGGTGTACATGATTTTCGACCAGAGTCACAAAGCTCCTCATATACACGGCGGCCGCCCGCTGAAACCAAATGTATTGCACTACCTGTGGTTTCTGCTGCTGGGATTCTACGGAGGATATATCTACATAGGCTTGGGATATGTGATTTTGGCGGTGACCATCTGGTCAATGAAGCTCGACATCATCACAGCCAACGTAATCAAAGGTTTCATCATATTTCTCGCCACACCATTCTCGCTCATAGTCTTTATCATGAACGACCAGGTGGATTACGCATTTGGTTTGTGGCATGGCATTGGCAATGTCATTGGCGCAGCCTTTGCATCGCACTTTGCCATAAATTGGGGAGTGAAGTTTGTACGATATTTCACAATGGTCATATTGGTTGTGTGCTTTGCCGATTTGATTGGACTCATTTCACTGCATGAGTGGATGCACACAATATTGAGCTATTTTGGGCATAAATGCATTGTGTGCTAAATGAAGTTTCACGAGGAAGATAAGATTATAGTTTCAGGCGCTCGCGTTCACAATCTGAAGAATGTGGATGTCGAGATACCTCGCTATGCCTTGGTGGTGATAACAGGCCTTTCAGGCTCGGGAAAGTCGTCATTGGCGTTTGACACCATATATGCCGAGGGGCAGCGTCGTTACATGGAGACACTATCGACCTATGCACGACAATTTGTGGGCACGATGGAACGCCCCGATGTGGATAAGATTACGGGACTGAGCCCCGTGGTTGCCATCGAGCAAAAGACAACCAACAAAAATCCTCGCTCGACGGTTGGCACCGTAACCGAGATAAACGACTTCCTGCGACTATTGTATGCACGTGTAGCAAGAGCTTACTCTCCCATCACGGGTGAGGAGATGGTACATTACACCGACGAGCAGATATGCAAGCTCATCATGGAGGGCTTTGACTCGCGCAAGGTGGCATTCATGGCCCCTATCGTTAAGGGGCGTAAGGGTCATTATCGTGAACTATTTGAGAGCCTCGCGAAGAAGGGCTACATATATGCCCGCATTGACGGCGAAATTCAGGAAATATCGCCAGGCATGAAGCTCGACCGATACAAGATACACACCATTGACCTGGTGGTGGACAGAATGAGGGTGAATGTCAATGCCGAGGAACGCGTAATGTCGTCACTCAAGGAGTCGATGCGTCAGGGCAAGGGCACGATGGCGATATATGACTACGAAGCCGAAGGCATGCGATACTATTCACGCCATTTGATGTGTCCATCGACAGGCGTTGCGTTTGAGGACCCTGCACCCCACACATTCTCGTTCAACTCGCCACAGGGAGCCTGCCCACGATGCAGCGGCTTGGGTGTGGAGGCTGTGTTTGACATATCGAAAATTATACCCGACAACACCCGCTCACTGGCTGAAGGCGCAATAGAGCCCATTGGTAAGCAGAAGAACAACAAGATATTCACCCTGCTGACATTGCTCGGCCGCCGTTATGACTTCACGCTGGATGAGCCCATAAACACCATCTCGGAGGAGGGCATGAATGCCATTCTATATGGTGACCCCAAACCTTTGACGGTGGATTTGTCGGAGTTCACATCACTCTCGGGACGAAGGATGATTCCGTGGGAGGGCATTGCAGAGTATGTGCAGCAGAGCGATGATGAGGAGTCGAAGAAGGGGCAGAAATGGAGGGAGCAGTTCATGATGTACCGCCCTTGCAGCGTGTGCAAAGGCTCACGACTGAAAAAGGAGGCACTGCAATTCAGAATCGGTGACAAGAACATCGCCGAGGTATCTGCCATGTCAATCGAGGAGTTCGCCGAGTGGATGTCATCCATTGAGCAGCATCTAAGTCCGAAAGAGCAGAAAATCGCACAGGAGATAATCAAGGAGATACGTGAGCGCCTGCACTTCTTGATAGAGGTGGGGCTTGGTTATTTGTCGCTCAGCCGCTCGGCGAGGTCATTGTCGGGAGGTGAGAGCCAGCGCATACGTCTTGCCACGCAGATAGGCTCAAAGCTTGTGAACGTACTCTACATTCTTGACGAGCCAAGCATAGGGTTGCATCAGCGCGACAACCAACGACTCATCAACACTCTCAAGGAGCTGCGTGATGCAGGCAACTCGGTTATTGTGGTTGAGCATGACGAGGACATGATGCGCTCGTCAGACTTCATCGTGGACGTTGGTCCCAAGGCCGGTCGCCGAGGTGGCCACATTGTGGCTACGGGAAATATTGACGACATCATGCAATCTGACTCCATAACAGCCGACTACCTGTGTGGTCGCCGCCGCATAGAGATTCCCGACACACTGCGTGAAGGTACGGGCGAGAAAATCGTCATACGCGGAGCGAGGGGCAACAACCTTAAGAGCATTGACGTGGAGTTCCCGATGGGTAAATTTATATGCGTAACGGGTGTGAGCGGCTCGGGCAAATCGACACTCACAAACGAGACCCTGCGTCCTATACTCAGTTGTAAGCTCTATCGTTCATTCGACCAGCCGCTGGAGTATGACAGCATAGAGGGCATTGAGAATATTGACAAGTTGGTGGTTGTGGACCAGTCGCCCATAGGTCGTACACCACGCAGCAACCCTGCGACCTACTCAAATGTATTCTCCGATATACGCAAACTCTTTGAGGCCACTCCTGATGCGCAGGTGCGTGGTTTCAAGGCGGGGCGTTTCTCGTTCAACGTCAAGGGTGGCAGATGTGAGGAGTGTCGTGGTGCGGGTGTGCAGACCATCGAGATGAACTTCCTGCCCGATGTATATGTGCGTTGCAAGAGCTGCGGCGGAAACCGTTACAACAAGGAGACTCTGGAGGTAAAATACAAGGGTAAAAGCATCAACGACGTACTGAACATGACCGTAAACATTGCGGTGGAGTTCTTCGCCAACATACCCTCGATATATCAGAAGCTGAAGGCCATTCAGGATGTGGGCCTCGGCTACCTCACTCTGGGCCAGCCCTGCACAACGCTGTCGGGCGGTGAAAGTCAGCGCATAAAGCTCGCAGCCGAGCTATCGAAGAGCGACACAGGCCGCACGCTCTACATCCTGGATGAGCCTACCACAGGCCTCCATTTTGAGGATATACGACAGCTGCTGGGCGTGATAAACAAGTTGGTGGACAGGGGCAACACAGCGATAGTGATTGAGCATAACCTCGACGTGATAAAGGTTGCCGACCACATTATTGACATAGGCCCCGAAGGCGGTGCCGGCGGTGGCAGGGTGTTGGCCACGGGCACGCCACATCAGATTGCGCAATGCGAACAGAGTGCCACGGGTAAATTCTTACGCAAGATGGGCGTTTAGGCAAGAATTTTGAAATCGTTTCATACAAAACCTTTATTGCTATGAAACGATTTTCAATTTTCATCGTGTGCATTGCATTATGCACTTTTTGTGGGCCATACGTTCACCGAGCAACCGCACAGAAACAGAAGCATGATTACCACAACACCACCCACGAGGAGCGTGCTGCGCGGCGTGCTGCACGACTTGCCGAGGAGGAACGCATCATCGACTCGCTCATGATTGCACAGAACTTCGAGTTTAACCCTCAAACCATGCAGCAGATGCCTGCGGGACAGATGAATTTTCTGTCGAACATCAACTACACGTTTACCATCTGGCGTGGTGCGATGGATATATGCCTGCCCTATATAGCGGGCATTACACCACCCTACCGTCGCACGTTGTTGAATACGGGCACAAAGAATCTGCAAAATTACAAAACAGTGCAAACCGACAACGGCTGGATAGTATCGTTCAATGCTGTGTTGTATGCCGAGATTGACTACACCTTCACGTTGGAGATTACCGACTATGGCGGAGCAACACTCACCATATCGAACGACTGGTACAACGATGTGCAATACACAGGTACCATATCGCAGGTATATTAACAAAATAAGGGGCTGTGAAAGTCCCTTATTTGTTATTTGTAGAGAAGTGCCACGGCATGTGCCGACACCCCTTGCTCACGCCCCTCAAAGCCGAGATGCTCGGTGGTGGTTGCTTTGACCGACACTCTATCAACCTCAATGCCAACAACCGAGGCAAGCGCAGCGCGCATGGCGTCGATATGAGGGCGCAACTTGGGACGTTGCATGGCTATGGTGCAGTCGATGTTGGAAATAGAGTAGCCATGCTGTGCCACCACATCGCACACACGGCGCAGAAGTATTTTGGAGTCTATACCCTTGAACTCGGCCGAGGTGTCGGGAAACAATTTGCCAATGTCGCCCAGTGCCAAAGCTCCCAGCAGGGCATCGCAGATAGCGTGGATAGCCACGTCACCATCGGAGTGGGCAACACAACCTTTGGTGTGCTCAATTCTCACGCCGCCAATCACCAATGGCAACCCCTCGGCCAGGGCATGCACATCGTAGCCATGTCCTATTCTGATGTCGTTCATACGCAAATTTAGTTAATAATGCTTGTGCAAATATAGCAATTATCTTATCAAAACACAAAAACAATACCTTTCCTCTCATCTATAAGGGTCGCGAAAAAACCACTATTTTCTCGGCGAAAACATTATTTATACGCAAAGCTTCAAAATGAGCAGCGAGATAAAGGATTTACACTCCTTAATTTTGAATTTTGAATTTATATTGCGTATATTTGCACCATTAATTGCGATTTAAGGTTCATTTTTTATGATAAGCAGAAGATTGCTCCGTATCAAGGTTCTCAAGAGCCTGTATGCCCATTTGAAATCAGAAGCTGACTCAATAATGGGTTCAGAAAAGAGTCTCGTGGCCTCAATTGACAAGACATACGACCTCTATTTCCAGATGATGTCACTCATCGTCGAGCTTGCCAACTACGCCGAAAAGCGTCAGGAGATAGCCATGCAGAAGAAACTCCCAACATTCGAGGATTTGCACCCCAACCGTAAATTTGTTGAGAATGCCGTCATCAAACTCATCGCCAACAGCGACTCGGTGAACGATTATCTGGCTTCTCGCAAACTCTCTTGGAAGAATAATCCCGAGTTGATAAAGACTCTCTTCACGCAGCTTGAGCAGACCGACTACTATCAGCAATACATGGCAAAGCAGGAGCGTTCGTTCAGTGACGACATGGCACTTGTGACCAACTTCTACACACTCGAGCTGGAGGAGTCGGAGGCCCTGGAGGAGGCTCTTGACGAGCAGTCAATCCTGTGGAATGACGACCTGGGTTTTGCTCTCATAATGGTGACACGCACACTCTCAAACATGCGTCCATCGCACAAGGAGGTAAAGGTGTTGCCAAAGTTCAAGAACTGGGAGGATTTGGACTATGCACGCGAGTTGTTCAGTAAAGCGGCAATCCACTTCGACGAGTATCTGGAGCAGATTGAGACATTCACCCGCAACTGGGACGTGGAACGCATAGCTTTCATGGACAACATCATCATGGTAACTGCCATGGCCGAGCTCATCAACTGCCCATCAATTCCTGTGAAGGTCACCCTGGACGAGTATATCGAGATTGCGAAGTACTACTCTACACCAGGCAGCAGCACCTTCATCAACGGTATTCTGGACAAGGTTGTAATCGCACTCACCGAGAGTGGGCAGATTAAGAAGAGCGGTCGCGGACTTATAGGATGAGTAGCCTTGCAAGATATATAGTCCTCGCCGCACTGCTCTTGACTGCAACCCTGTGCGGATGCCAGCCCAAGCAGAAGTCGCTCACGCCAACACGAGAGGTCACAATGCAGGAGGTGGAGTATAGTGACGAGCAGCTACAACTCGGCATCAGGGACACGCTCAACTTCGGCAGGATGCGTCAAGGTGAGGTTGTCGTGAAGAAGTTGAAAATCACCAACCGAGACACCAAGCCCATAGTACTGCTGAGGCACGTTACTTCGTGCGGTTGCCTGAAGATTAACTACGAGCGCAAACCCATAGCTCCGGGAGCAAGCAGCGTGATAAATTTTGAGTTTGATTCAAAGAGCCTTGAGGGGTGGCAGATGAAATTATTGGAGTTATATTTCGCCGATAAGGACACACCAATAAAAATATACATTGATGCCGAGGTGGAGTAATGAAAAGTGTATTACCTTTGCACATAACAGACAATATTGATTAATAACAAATAAACTTAAACGAGTATGATGAATTTTCTTGATGCAGCAGCCGCTGCGCCACAGCAGCCAGGTATGGGCAGTTTCTGGATTATGATGCTGCTTATGATTGTTGTGATGTATTTTTTCATGTGGCGTCCAGAGTCAAAGCGCCGCAAGGAGATGGCCAAGTTCCGCGAGGGATTGAAGAAGGGTGACAAGATTATCACCGCAGGCGGTATCTTCGGCGTGGTGAAGGAGGTTAAGGCCGGTGAGCCTACAATCCTTATCGAGGTGGACAGCAACGTCACACTCCGCGTGGATAAGAACATGGTTGTTGCCGACACAACACAGTTGCAGAAGCAATAATAAGCATCGCTTTTGTAAATCACAACTGCCGACCACACATGTGATCGGCAGTTGTTGTCTTATGGGATTTTCACCTCCACCGCAGCGGGAAACATATACCTCAAATCACCACTTGCAAAGAGCGTATTGCTCATTGTCTTTTCTGTACGAGCTACCCTACCCTTGTATATCTTCCGGCCCTTGTAGCAAACTGTGACAGGCTTGTCAAGATTACACATCGCATCGTTGAGATAGATGGTAATCTTCGGATAATCACACTGAATGATGTCAATCACATTACCCTTTCGCTCGGCAATGACCGTAGCACCATTCTTGTAGTCGCATTTATCAATGGCCAACCAATAGAACGACATACGGGCTACATCATCCTGACACCACACCACCTTGTCGGGATATGGTTCACGCACATACTTCGCCATCCATGGCAGTGCCGCAGCATCTTCCAAATCCATCCAGTGGCCCTTGTCGGCAACAATGTGTGTCTCGTGAATATAACCGCCGGGGTCGTTTGCTTGCAAATCATCGAGCAACTTGCCATATTCGGCAGCCATACCGTTTCTATTGAAAGAGCTGTCGTTTGCTCCCATCCAAATCATAAATGGGGTATTACGCAAATTCAGCATCGAAACGCCATTAGGATGGCCCGCCATCATTGATGCGGCAGCCCATCTGTCGGCCATGCGGGGCGACATCTTGTATGCACCGTCACCGCCTGCCGAATAACCCATCAGATAGACCTTGTCGGGATTGACATCCCAGTAAACCACAGCCGCCTGAATCAGTTGCTCGAACAGCTCGCACAGACCATCCTGAAACCACATATTCCACGCATCCCATGGGGCACGAGGAGCTACATAGACACCCTCGCTTGGTGTATAGAGGTTTATCTGGTTGCGCCACTGACTATCGTTGCCGCTCGCTGCGATACTACCTCCACCGTGCATCGATATGTAGAGACTACGACCATCGGCAGGCTTTTCGCCACAAATACGATACGCAAATTTGAGTTTCAAATCATTGTATTCGATAACCTTATTTTCGATAGCGGAGCTATATTTCTTCTTTGTTTCGTCAAACCACTTCTTCTCCAGCACAGCCATTGCGGCCGCAGCTTCCTGGCGTGAGAGTTTCTTCTCGGCCTTCACAAATCTACCCTTGCAGAAACCTCCGACTTCATTACCCTCGCTATTCTGACCACCACAACACTCTACTCTGTATCGATTGCCGCACGAGAGACAAGAAGCAAGCAATATCGCAGCCAATAATAACAGATAAAACTTTTTCATAACGATATTAAATCAAAATTACTTTTGTTCATCCTCGGTCTTAAACTCCATAAACCCAAACTCATCGCGGGCACGCTCCTTGGGAAAAAGGAAATAGACACATGTAGCCATGGTGCACAACTCGCCCTGCGCATTGTATAGCTCTACTGCAATATCAAGCACGTTGCGCATCTGCTTCACGACTTTTGCCCGCAAGGTGATGGGCTCATCGGTAATCATTACAGGTTTCTTGTATTTTACCTCCATGCGCGATGTAACGCCACTTGTCTGAAACTTGCGAAACACCACCCAGCTCGCCACCTCATCGGCAAGGGTTGCCTGAATACCACCGTGAAGAGTGTTACGCCATCCTTGAAACTCAGCACGCGGATGCCAATGGCTCACAATCTCTTCTCCATCTTCAAAAAACTCCATGCGCAATCCATGTTCAGAGTCTGGATCGCAACCAAAGCAGTGGTAAGTGGGCTCTCCTGCCCAGGGATTAACAATTCGTTTCATAGTATCAATATTTAATAACTACCTCGCCCATCAATCCGCTCGCTCGCAACTCGGAGCCTGCCTGTGGGCCGCTTATGGTCCAGGTCTTACGCTCCGACTCGGGAAGCGAAGCGTCGTATGCCAGACGATTAAACCATGTGCTTGTAACATCAACCTCAAGGGTGTTATCTCCCTGATTGACATAATCGGCAATATCTACCTTATAGGGTGGATACCACAACGTGCCAACCTGCTCGCCATTTACCCTAACGACGGCAATCATATCTACACTGCCCAAATCAAGCTCTACACGCTGGTTGCGTGCAACATCTTCGAGATTAAAGGTCGTGGTATAGGTTGCTGTGCCCGAGAACGACTTGCCTTCAGCAGTCTCTATCATATCTTTCCATGGCTTCAGTTCGCGGGTGGTAATCTTTGCAGGAGCTCCCCATCCCTCGGGAAACTCAACACTCCACTCATTGCTCAGCACCATGCTGTTCTGCAACTCGGCAGGAGCTTTAACTGCATGAGGCTTCTTGTCAGTTTCAAAAACAACGAAATATGAGCTGTAACGTGGAAGGTCAAGATGGATTGTTGTATATTCGCCTTCGGTAGTAGATGCCACAGGCTCCATTTCGCCCGTTGATGGATTCCACAACTCGACACGGCCCGTAGAGTGGAACTTCACATCTCCCTTAAATGATGATTCCTTCTCGGGGGTTACAAAATACCAGTCTGCGCCTTCGGTTGTGCGGTGCAACCAACGAATATTTCCAACAACATCGGCCTGCATCTCAAGCATGGCAAGAGCCTTGTCTATGCTGACTCCCGACAATACCTTGCCCTTGCCTACGGGTGTGATTTCACCCGCCGCAGCCTTGCCCCAAATGGCATCCACAGCCGACGCAAAACGTTTCTCGGCATTCTCGCCGTCACGCAACGTGGCAACACCTTTTGGAGCATCGGCAACAACAACGGCGCCCTGCTCAATCATCTGCCGCAACTTCTCAAGCGTCGCGGGAAGCATGCGCTTATTGTCGGGAATCCACATCATGCGATAGCGCAGTCCCTCGGGCGTTACAATCTCACCATCCTCCACCGCAAGGCGGTTAAGCAAGACATCGGGGTTGCAGTAATCGTATTTATAGCCTGCGGGGAACGGGTGTTCCTGGTCGGGACGGTGTGCAACCTCATCACCCAAATACCACAACACATCTGACACAGGGTTACCTCGCTCGAGCATATATGAGCAACGAGCCAGATAAGTCGTAAACTCCTTCATGTGTTTCCACCACGTCTGACCACGCAGGAATGGCGTGCCAATCTTTGCGCCAAACGATGTTCCGGGCTGCTTGAAGTCAATCTGCGGATTGTGGGTATAGGTGTGGAATACCGTATGGGTTACACCCTCCACGGCATTGAAATCGGCAACCTCCTTGAGCATGGAGAAGTGTTCATCCCAAGTCAGGTCAAACGAAGTGAGCGACTCGGCTGCAACGCGTGGCTTACCATAGATGCGAGCAGCCGAAGCTGTGGGTTTGATTGGCTTGAACTCCAATGCACCGACATAGGAAGGAGTGAACGGCTGCCAATATTCACACATAGGAATATCGGCATACTTATAATACTCCATGCAATCGGCAGGGAACACATCTCCGGCCGAAGTTTCATAGCGAATAAGCAGTCCCTGTTCGTGTCCCAAATCAGCCATTCGCTTGTAGAACTTATCAACAAACAAACGTCCTATATTGTTGCGCCAGTCAAGCAGAAAACGAGATGTTGTCTCCATATCATCAACCACATAACCCCACAAAGCGGGAATCCAGCGGCGCAGGTCATATCCCGCATACTCCTTGAACTCCTGCTCCATATTTGGAGTCCATGTCTGCGAATAGCACTCCCAGCTATCAAGCAACATGCTACCAAGCAAACCGCCCTGCAATGCGCCATCGGTCAGGCGGCCGATATAACCGGCAAAATGAGCATCAGGCCCGGCGGTTGAGAGTTTGTCGCACTCCCAGCCCGTACCCTCGGGTGGCGCAGGAGCATTTCTTGCGCCCTTATTTACGTGTCCCATGCGCAGGATTGTCCAGCCATTGTTATTGGGTGCAGTCCACTTCAAGTGGCCATCGGCCGACATATATTGCGAAATGTCAATCACCTCATTGCCCTGCACGCACGACTCTGCGGGATGCACCACATCATCGCCCGTACGCTCATAACTACGCAAGGTCCACGCAGTCTCTGCCTCCCAGTTATTCTTGCGGGCACCTGTATAGAAATAGATATTTCCGAGAGGAATATCGTGTGCGGTCTGAACCTCAATTCTGAATTGGGAGGTTGGAGCAACCTCTGCGCAGGCAAAGGTGAGATGACGATAATCCTGCCAATTTGTTTGAGGGATGTCGGCATCGACAATAGCCTGACGTGAGCCATCTGCCATCACAGCATAGACTGTAAAATGGATATCGGGCTCATAGCACCACTGCTGATCATATGGGGCAAGAGGTGGGAACTCTACACCACGCACAACAACAGGCTCCTCAAAGGTAAGCTCCGCCCAATGAGTTTCGCCACCGCGTGGGAAGATGATATTCTTTCCTATGAACAACCCCTCCCAGGCGTGGTCACCACTACCCTTCACCGTTTTGGGCACGAGCGGCTTGCCCGTATCATTCTTTGGGGTTGGAAATGCCACCACGGCAATGTCACGATAGTCGCGCCAATCTTCAGAGCTTGGCTCGCCAATGGGTAGTTTGACATTTACCTCGCCACCCTGCACATCGGTGCGTGAATGTACCAAATCGCGCATGGCATTCTCGGGCGTAATCCATGGCCCTCCCGACATTGCCCAGCCCGGGCAGTTCTGCATGGTAAACGACAACCCCAGGCGTTTACACTCCTCGGCGGTGTACTTGACAGCGTCATCCCACCTCTCGCTCAAGCAGGTGATATCCTCGCCCGTCTCGGGCCACTTACCACCAAACTGACCATGAAAGAGATGAACGCCCGAAATACCCGCATCGGCGATAGCCTCCAAGTCGGCCGTGATGCCCTCCAGCGACACATTGCCACCAATGAAGTGAAACCATGTTTCAGGATAATGCACCCTCTCGGGTGAAACAAAAAGTTTGCGGTCCTTACCATCAAACCCTCGGGCCAAATGCTCCTTGTCGGGCAGCATTGTATTTTCATCACCACACGATACAAGTGCAGCTACTCCCACCAAAAGCGCAGTAGCCGCAAAAGTTAAAGCTGTTTTTTTCATCTTTAGGTCAGGAATAATCTATTTACCTATCATTTGGCGCAGTGCTCGGGCAAGCTGGTCGGGACACGACGTGCCTTTACCATGGCAGTTTATGCCTTCCAGACGAGCGATAACCTCTTCAGCCTTCATACCCCTGACAAGCTGGGCGATGCCCTGCGTATTGCCATGACAGCCGCCGAAAAATTCTACACTCTGCACCAGATCATCCTCAAGACGTATCTCGATTGCCTGCGAGCAGACTCCACGAGTGGGATATATCAATTTTTTCTCCATAATAAAACAATTTTACCCATACAAAGATAGAAAAATTAATAGAAAAACATCTATTCATCAGCCAAAAGCGACGTTATATAACTACATTTTTGTACATTTGTAGAAAATTTGGATACACAATGTACGACGTAATAGTAATAGGTGCTGGTGCAGCAGGTTTGATGGCAGCAGCCACAGCAGCACGAAGCGGCAAGAAGGTGCTCCTGATGGAGAAGATGGAGAAGGCAGGACGTAAAATCCGTATCACGGGTAAGGGACGTTGCAACCTTACCAATGCCCGTCCACCCGAGGAGTTCAGTGAGGCAATACGTACCAATGCCGAGTTCTTTGATGTGGCATTTGCCGAGTTTAACAACAAGGCTACAATCCGTTTCTTTGAGCGTCTGGGCGTAAAGCTGGAGATTGAGCGCGGTCAGCGAGTATTCCCCAAGAGCGGCAAGGCGTGGGACATAGCCAATGCGCTGGTGGATTATTGCCTTGACAACGAGGTGGATATCCTCTACAACACCCGCGTAACGGAAATCCTTGCCATTGGGGGTAAGGTATATGGTGTCATGTTCCAGAACAAACGCGGTTTCATGCGCAAGGAGGAGGCCGAAAACGTCATCATCGCCACGGGAGGCGTGAGTTATCCGGGCACGGGCTCTACGGGTGACGGTTATCTGTTTGCCAACAAGCTCGGGCACACCATTGAGGAGTTGCGCCCCTCGCTCACCCCACTGCGCACATCACACCCACAGCGCAAGTTCCTTGACGGACTGCTGCTGAAAAACATCAACGCCAAGTTATACATCGACAACGAGCTTGTGAAAGAGGAGTTTGGTGAAATAAGTTTCTCGGACCGAGGTATCGAGGGCGCAGTGGCATTGCGTTTGAGTCGTGATGCGGTGGATGCCCTGATAGAAGATAAGCGAGTGAAGATTGTGGTGGATATGAAGCCCGCACTCGATGAGGAGACGTTGTTTGAGCGTATCAAACGTGAGATTGCCGAGATGCAGCCCGACGAATTTTTCTCGGAGTTGTTGCGCAAGCTGGTACCCAAACACTTTGTGATTCCCATTGCTCATGAGCTTGACATACACTCGAAAAACTACATCCGCAAGGTCACCGACACCGAGATACATCGCTTGATTAAGGTTTTGAAAGGCATGGTATTCCCCATCACCGACTATGCTCCGTTTGAGTATGCGGTAGTCACCGCCGGTGGCGTGCGTTGCGACGAGGTAAACAAATACACCATGGAATCACTGAAGGTCAAAGGACTCTATTTTGCGGGCGAAGTACTCGACCTGGATGCCAACACAGGTGGTTACAACATGCAAATTGCATTCTCGACAGGTCGCCTCGCAGGACAGTTAAAGAAGTAGAATCAAAGTGAAGATTACAGGCAGAAACATAAAACGCCGATTGTACGGCCTGAGCCGTCTGCCCTCCAACCTCAAACGAGCACGATATTGGAGAGGCCACGGGGTACATTCGCCATTCGTTTATGCGATTGTACGAGAGGTTTTTATGGAAGGTGTGGTGAAAGGCGACAACCGCGAGTTAATGATAGCACTTATGGATAGGGGCATCGGTCGCCGACGAGCCATAGAGTTGCAAAATCTTGTGGAGCATTGCAAATACAACACTTTTGCCATAGACATCACGCCCGAGCAGATGGAGGGTTATGACTTTGTAATATCAACACTTGAGGCGGGCAATGACGTTTTAGGGCCATTGGCGCAACGTGCCAGTGAGCTTGGTATCACACTATGTATCATGCTGCCTTCGTATGACCGCAAGCGCGATATTGCATGCCAGGAATTAGTGAAAAATCACCGATGCACAAGCGTAGATAACCGAGGATATCTGCTACTATTTAACAACCACCTACCAAAACAGGAATTTAGATTATGAAAATTTACACACGATGTGGTGACAAGGGTTATACTTCACTCATTGGAGGCGAGCGAGTTGAGAAATTTGACCTCCGCGTGGAAGCATACGGTTGCGTCGATGAGCTGATGGCATTCACCGCCCTGCTTGCCGACAAACTCTCAGCAGATGAGAAACTCTCGGACTATGCCCAGCAGCTGCGCAGCATAGAGTCGCAACTGATGTGCGTGTCGGCACTCCTGGCCGTTGGCAAGGATGGAGAAGGCAAGGTCGCAAAACTCAAGTGTGATGCTACACAGCTTCTCGAACAGCAGATTGACCAGATGCAGGCGCAGTTGCCCACAATAACCAAATTCACAATACCGGGGGGCGATGAGCGCATATCTCTGTGCCACGTATGTCGCACCGTATGCCGCCGAGCAGAACGCGCCGCCCTACGTGCTGGCGCCAAGTATGAGATTGACTGCGACCCTATAATATACCTTAACCGCTTATCGGACTACTTCTACCTTTTGGGGCGCCGTGTGACAATGCTCTGCGAAGTCGAAGAGATTGAGTGGATTCCATAGCCCGGATGTATCACAAAAAGCACTGTTACTCATCCATTTGAACATTTATACAACCTCTGTCATAAGAATATTATGCAAAGAGTTTGTATTTGTCAATTTTTAATTATCTTTGCGCCGCAAAAGTCAAACATGACAGACCAACCGAAAACAATAATTAACAAATAAAACACACGAGTATGTATTGGACTTTAGAGTTAGCATCAAAGTTGGAGGATGCACCATGGCCAGCAACAAAGGAGGAGTTGATTGATTACGCCATCCGTTCAGGCGCGCCACTGGAGGTGTTGGAGAACCTTCAGGAGATTGAGGACGAGGGCGACATCTACGAGTCAATCGAGGACATCTGGCCCGACTATCCATCAAAGGACGACTTCTTCTTTAACGAGGAGGAGTATTAACGAGGTATATAACAGATAATCAATCTGTTAAGTATTTAGGGTGTGGCAACTTTTGGTTGTTACACCCTACTTTTTTACCCTTTTTCGGTATTAAATAGCACTATTAGTTACTCATTAGTTACTCACCGACTATTCGCAAAAGCGTCAAGAAATATAATTCCAAACAAAATGGGCTGCCAACCAAAAAGTTAGCAGCCCTCATCATTTGATATTACCACCCTACTCCTCGGGAGCAAACATTGGGTCCCACGCAGGAAGGAGCGTAGGCTTCTGCTCGAGCATCTTGAGGATATCCTCGGGCACATACTTGCGCTCGATAACCACGCGGAACATATACTCGTTGAACCACTCATCGGTCATAATCAGGTTGCCCTGATAGCCCGACGAAGCACCCCAGCTGTTCTCAACCATCCACTTCTTTGGCTTGCCCGCCTCGTCCAAATCAACAGCAATGAGCGTCATGGCATGTGACGAGCCGCTGGTGTAGGTCTGAATACGCTGCTTCTTGTCCATTGGGAATGAGGTGTTGAAGAGCGAAGCATAATCGAAGTTGTTCAAATCAAGAGTGCCCTTAGAACGGTCCATGAACTTACCCACATCGCACGAGAAATACATCGCGGTGTTATCCTTGATTGAGGCAATAGCCATCTCCTTAACTCGCTCGATAGGCAGGTTGATGTAGAGCCAGTTCTCGCCATCATACACATGGCGGTCGTACTCAATCTCATACACTTTGTTATACTCCCTTGAGGGGTCGTTCATCACCATGATATAGTTCTGCTCCAGGTCCTCGCCAATATACTCCTCGTAGAATGACTTTGGTGTGTAGGTCTTCTTGCTCACCAGCTTGCCCGACTTATCGTAGCGAGCCCACTCAAACTCGGTGGGAGGAACACCCAGACACTCAACCAAAATGTAGTAAATCTCCGACAGCATATCCTCCTTGCGCTCCATAGCCTTTGCAGGTTTCAACTCGCGCAGCTCCAGAGCAAACTCACGCAACTTCTGGCGCAGGATGTTAGCCATCTGCGAGGTGTTATTGCTCTGGTAGGTTTCGGGCATGGCCGACTTTGGCACTACGCCATACTTCATGATAAGGTTTGAAACGCCCGTAAACTGACCTCCGTCGCCAATAGGATTCTTCATAAGCCAATCAACCTTACGGTCGGTGAGTGGCAAATCGCGCGTATCAATAATTGCCTGAAGGAAGAGGTTTGACTTCTCCAGCTGATCGTAAAACGAGTTGTAGTTCTGCGAGAACTCAAAACCAGGCAAATCATACTTCGAAATCATCTTGGCACGCAGCACATTCAAACCTGTGAACAACCAGCAACGGCCCGACGACTTCTGGTCGGTAATGCCCCTGGTAGGTACGCGGTGCGAGAAGTGGGTATCAATCATCGCCAGATTATCGGAATTGATAGCCAATGTAGCGATTGACGTTGATGCCAACGCATTCTTCAAGGCCTTCTGATAGGGAGTGGCCGCATAACTCTTGCTTATGCGTGAAAGCATCTCCTCGCTGATGCCGCCTCCCTTTGTCTGTGCCGAAGCACTTAGTACGCCCGCCATAAGCAGGGCAGCCAAAAATAGTCTCTTCATAGTATTTTGATTTAAGTTATTCCAATATCTTTTCATACGCCAAGCGGCGGCTCTCGATGACCACATCGCCGCAGTAGGTGTAATCCAACGACTTTATCAGTCCCTGCATGATTTTATTGTCGGGGTGAGTGTCTATGCGCATACTCCTGACCTTTTCTGCCGCCATCGCCTCCGCTGCCGACATAAAACGTTTGGAGAATCCCATGCCGACAAATATCTCCGACACACACAGACGATGCACAACGGCATACTCACCCTGCGTCAGCCACACACCACCGGTCAAACCCTCATAGGCAGGCTCGCCTGTGAAAATCACTGCACCATAGGCTATTATGGTCGCACCCTCGCACAGCACCATACCAACCCCGCTTGCCACATCCTGCTCAATACTTGAGCGATTAGGATAGCCTCGCTGCCATTGGTCAATGCCCGATGCACCCAAGCGGTCAGATGCAGCACGCACCATAGCCTCAATCTGGTCAATATCATCAGTTGTCGCCTTACGGAAAATCATAGTATTACGTTTTACGCAAAGATATGTAAAATTAAGAATTTACACAACAAAAAAAGACAGCCGACTTAATATCGACTGTCTTTGTGGTTGAGCTACCGAGATTCGAACTCAGAATAACAGAACCAAAATCTGCTGTGTTACCATTACACCATAGCTCAATCGTTGCTCGTAAGCGGTTGCAAATGTAATGTAAAAAAATCAATCTTCAAAATTTAGTTTAATTTTTCTACAATACTTTCATTCAAGAATCCCACTCATAATTTACCCAAGAAACGCTCTCTATCAACAATAAAGCGTTCATGCTCGCCCTCACCTATGGCACCCTTCTCATCCCAGGCCTTTACGGCAAAGGTCAAGCGGCGACCCTCCACAGCCACAAGCTCAGCCTCGGCTGTGACGACAGCACCTATGGCAGAGGCTTTTGTATGCGTACTGCGCATCATAGTGCCTACGGTTGTCATTCCCGCATCAAGAGCAGAAGCGACAGCATTCATGGCGGCATTCTCCATCAGAGCTATCATTGCAGGCGTGGCGAAGACCTCCATATCGCCCGAGCCCATTTTCAGGGCGGTGTTGTCACTCGACACCACCACCCTGCTCTGGTATTTCAATCCTGTTTCCACTACTCTATAACTACCTCAAGAATACCTACCGTAACATTCTCCTTTGGCTGCATGTTGATGCGAATGGCATCAGCCTTGATAGGCTCGGCAGGGTGAACCATATTATACTGATCGGCAAACAGGTTATAGCTATCGGTATTGTAAAGCACCCAAGGCTTCCACTCGCCCCCTATGCGATACTCCAGATTCCAAGACTCGGGGATACGAACGCTACCCGTGTCATCATACCAATATACCGACACGCTCTCAATAGGCTGCGTCTTCTTAAGCTCCAGCTCAACCCACTGTGCCTTACCCCTCTCGAGCCAGCTTGTCCAACGAGGGATTGAGCCATCACCTGAATTACTAGGCTGCTTACCATCGGCCACAGCCATGACGTCATCATTCTCACAAGTATAGCTTGCTTTAACACTCTTCACGTTACCTACCACATGAGGAATAGACTCCAAGACAGTCTCCGCATCGCGGGCAAACCACACGTTCATGGTGATATTGTCACCACGGTTGTTCCAAGCATAATATGGGATAAGTTTAAGTGTTGCATCGGTAGCCTCACCATCCACAACCACCTCGGCAGGCATATTAACGTAGGTAATACCACTCAATATTCCCTCGCTGAATACAGACATCTCACCCTGCTTGCCAATCTTGCGGACAACATAGTGTGATGCAGGATACTCATTGTCGGGCTGCTCGGCGCAATAGAGCAACGGACCACGTGTCAGGCAGACACGATTCAGGTCAGCCTCAACGCGCTCATCAGCAACAGAGTAACGCACAGGCATAGGCAACTCAAGTTCAACCTTATCACCAGCCTTCCATGCACGCTGAACAGGCATATAACCATCAACAACGGTCGTGCGCACACGCTCACCGTTAATCTTCGCAACCACCTTTGAGCGGTTGTTGTCGGCGTAAGAGTAGAGCTTGCCAGGGATGAACTGCTCGCCGCACCATGTTGGAATACGAAGCCACAGAGTAAACTCCTCACCCTCTACCGCTGGTTCAACCTCGATTGAAATCTTGCCCTCGAATGGGTAGTAGGTCTGCTGCTTGAGCTTCACATCGCCCGCAGCAAGTGGCACAACGGTTGAAGAACCCGCATAGAGTCCGCAATAAATATCATCCTCGGTGTGAGAGTAAACCATACCCGAAATCTGAGGAATCAGACGTGCCATATTTGATGGACAACAAGAAGTTCCAAACCAAGGCGAGCGACCTGCACGGCCATGATTGAAAGCCTTCTTGCCGTCAGCCTCCAGAACATTCACATAGAAGAACTTGTTACCCTCGATGTTCACGCCTGCCAACACATTGTTGTAGAGCGAAATCTCGGCTGCATCGACATACTTTGCATCGCCCGAAGCCAGGAACATACGATAATTGAAGAATACATTACCTACGGCTGCGCAGGTCTCATCATAGGTATCCTTGTTTGGCAACACATACTCCGGACCGAAGCCCTCGATGCCCGGAACAGCTCCCAAACCACCGTTGATGTGAATCTTCTTATCCATGACATCGTGCCAAATGGCATCAAGTGCAGGGTTTAGCGTGGTATCTCCCAACTCGGCAACAACATCTGCCATACTTGAATAAAGATACATGGCACGCACGGCATGACCCTCGGCTGTACGCTGCTCACGCACAGGCAGGTGCTGCTGTGCATACGAAGGTGCCATAACACCCTTGCCCGTTGGGCAGTAGGTCACACCACGAATGTCGATAAACTTCTTAGCCATCTCGGAATAAAGTTTGTTTCCTGTGGCCTGCGCAAGCTTAATGAGTGCCAGCTCAATCTCCTCATGACCTGGAGCCTGCATCACAGGCTTACCGCCATTGTAGTTGGGGTCGCCCTCAAAAAACACCTTGTTGATATGCTGTGCATTTTTCTCTGCCACATCCAGCCACTTGCGCTTGCCCGTAGCACGATAGTAAGCAACAGCACCCTCGTACATGTGACCCATGTTGTAAAGCTCATGACTATGGACAACATTGTTGTAACGAGCTGTACCTGCACGCCAGCTGTCGGCATTGTTCATGTAGTCGGGCAACATGTGACGCTCGTAGAGATAACCATCCTCATCCTGCGATTCAGCAATGATGTCGATAATCTCATCCATCTGCGCCTCAAGTTTCTCATCCTTTTCCAAAATCAAGAGGTAGGCAGCACCCTCCATAACCTTAAAGAGGTCGGATGCCACAAAATATGGGCCCTGGAATTTACCCTCGACTTTCTTGCCATTGCGATAGTCGATAACGTTCTGCAGATTCTTTACCGCATGCTCAATCTTACCCAATGAGTAAGGCACAAGGGTCTCCTTCTGGGTCTTAAGGCGAGGCAACCAGAAGTTATCCTCCAAAGCTACCTTTTCAAACGTAATGGGAGTCAGCGACTCTTTTTCTCGATTGATGGTCTGAGTCTGACATGACGACATCGCCACTGCCAGAGCCACCAATCCAAACAGACTTCTTACTTTCATTTTTGTTAAACTTTAATTATGTGATTATTCAATTACCATCTCCAAAACACCCACCGCCTTGTTTGGCTGTGGCACCATTGTAACACGCAAGGCGCGTGTTGTAATCGCCTCATGAGGATGCACCATATTGAACTGGTTGGGCTCCACACCAAAGCGGTCGGTAATGTAAGGCTGGAAAGGTTTCCACTCCTCACCATCCTTATACTCCATAGACCATGAAGCAGGCAGATAAACGCCATCGTGATCGTCAAACCAATATATCGACACACTTTCAACCTTCTGCTCTTTGCGCAGTGTCACCTCCAGAGTCTGCGTCTTGCCCAACTGATTCTGCGACCAGCTTGTCCAGCGTGGAATACTATGGTCATTTGATGACTTTGGATGCTTGCCATCGGCCACAGCCACAGGGTCATCGTTGGGATAGGTGAACGAAGCACGCACATCCATAACATTACCCACCGTGCGAGTCAGGCCATTGAGCGCAGTCTCGGCATCGCGGGCAAACCACACATTCATCGTAACATTGTCGCCACGGTTGTTCCACGCATAATATGGGATGAGTGTCAATGTGGCTGGTGTAGCCTTACCCTCCAACAAATCCACGCTTGAAGAGGAAAGCGTAATGTTGGGAATACCAGCCATGATACCCTCGTCAAATATTGCCAGCTCACCCTGCTTGCCAATCTTTCGGACAACATAGTGTGATGCAGGATACTCATTGTCGGGCTGCTCGGCGCAATAGAGCAATGGACCACGAGTCAGGCATACACGGTTCAGGTCAGCCTCAACGCGCTCATCAGCAACAGAGTAGCGCACAGGCATAGGCAACTCAAGTTCAACCCTATCGCCCGCCTTCCATGCACGCTGAACAGGCATATAACCATCAACAACGGTTGTGCGCACACGCTCACCATTAACCTTTGCAACCACCTTTGAGCGGTTGTTGTCGGCGTAAGAGTAGAGCTTGCCAGGGACAAACTGCTCGCCGCACCATGTCGGAATACGGAGCCACAGAGTAAACTCCTCACCCTCTACCGCAGGCTCAACCTCGATTGAAACCTTGCCCTCGAATGGGTAGGCAGTGGTCTGCTTGAGCTTCACATCGCCCGCAGCAAGCGGCACAACGGTAGAAGAACCCACATAAAAGGCTGTGTAGATATCGTCATCGGTGTATGAGTATGTCATACCCGAAATCTGCGGAATAAGACGTGCCATGTTAGATGGACAGCACGCAGTACCAAACCATGGCGAGCGACCTGCACGACCATGATTGAATGGTTTCTTGCCGTCGGCCTCAAGCACATTCACATAGAAGAATTTATTACCCTCAAGATTCACACCTGCCAGCACATTGTTATAAAGTGCCACCTCGGCAACATCAACATACTTAGCCTCACCCGACATCAAGAACATACGGTAGTTGAAAAAGACGTTACCCACGGCAGCGCAGGTCTCATCGTAGGTGTCGCGATTTGGCAAATCGTAAGCAGGGCCGAAACCCTCGATGCCCGGAACAGCACCCAAGCCTCCATTGATGTGCATCTTACGATCCACAATGTCGTGCCAGATAGAGTTCAGCGCAGGCAGCAATGTGGTATCACCTGTCATAGACACCACATCGGCCATGCCCGAGTAGAGATATGTAGCACGCACCGAGTGACCAACGGCCTCCATCTGCTCTCGCACAGGAATATGCGCCTGGCAATATTCGCCTGCGGCCGCACCCTCGGCATTTTTGCTCTCTTCCGTTCCACGCAAATCAATAAACTTCTTGGCCATATTGCGATAGAGTTCATTGCCTGTCACGCGATACATCTTTACCAATGCAAGCTCAATTTCCTGATGGCCAGGAGTTTGCGTAATGGGTTTACCCTCGTTGTAGTTGGAATCGCCCTCAAAGAACACTTTGTTTATATGCTGCGCATTCTTCTCTGCTACATCCAGCCACTTGCGCTTGCCTGTTGCCTGATAGTATGCAATGGCACCCTCATACATGTGGCCCATGTTATATAGTTCATGACTGTATGCAACCTTTGAGTAAGGCTTATGACCTGTACCCCACTCATTACCCTTGTTACGCAGATGCTCGGGCAGGATATGAAGCTCGTAGAGGTAGCCATCGGCAGCCTGCGCCGATGCTATGATGTCGATTATCTCGTCCATCTGAGCCTCCAGCTCGGCATCCTTCTCCAGCGTAAGCAGATAGGCAGCACCCTCCATAACCTTAAAGAGGTCGGATGCCACAAACAATGCACCTTCAAATGGTTTTGTAACCTTCTCACCCTTGAGATACTGACCTACGCGACGCAGGTTCTCAACCGAGAAACGAGTCTTTTCCAGCGAGAATGGTACCAGAGTCTCCTTCTGTGTCTTTAGGCGTGGCAACCAGAAATCGTCTTCCAAAGTTACCTTTTCGAACGACATGGGAGTCAGGGGCTCTCTTTCTCGCTCAATGGTAGTCGTGTGGCACGACACAACGGCAGTTGCAAGAAGGACAACCGCTGACAAAAATCTCATAGTCTTCATTTTATAGTTCTGGTTAGTTTATACACAAAATTCATCAATTGACAAAAATAGTCAAAATATGCAACATGTGCAAGAAAATTTTACCATTTCGACACTTTTACAAGATCTCAATCTCCTCGATATTAGTTTCGATTTCTCGAACACTCATTTTAACGGAATAATAATTTGTTTTTTTGCTTTTTTATCCCTAGTTTTGTTATATATATCCATATAGGGAAACGAATGTCCCTCCAAAGACATTTAACGCCTCGTTTCTTTTTTTTGTAAAATTCAGCAGGATTGGCGCAAACTGCAAACCCAAACATTTTTATTTATGGAGCAAAATTTACAATTACAAGCCAAACCCGTACCTAAATCGGTACAAATAAAACAGTACATAGCTATAGGGCTATTCATACTCATATGTTGTTATAGTGTAATAACTCCTATCTTCGGAAATATCATTCCTTACGACATCATGGAATCAATAGCCCCTAACATTGAAATTTGGAAGACGTATAATATCTTTAATCACTTCCTATACTTCTTAGTTTATGTTATAATTTGGGGCATTCTATTAACAATAACATCAAATAAAGCAACTAAAATAGCCGTCATATTATATATTGTTTCAGCTGTACTCGAACTAATTTTTATCTCTCTTGGCCTTTTACACAATGGCTTATGGAATGTCGGCCTGATAGCTACAGGGATAGCTTATTTCTATGTTTTCTCAACAATAATCCGAGCAAATAATCTGAGTAATAGTGACAAAGCATGGTTATCAATTTATCTCATTTCTATGGTTATGTCCATCGCTAGCTTAGGCCGCGATATATTAATATTGAATCTTGCAGATGATACGATGGGAGATCTATTTGAGTACATACCGGGCAGGATGGCGTCTATATGGGGAGTTATATTCTCCATCATCGTATGCGTAGCAAGTATCCGTCTAGTAAAATGTGGCGCATTCTCGGGTAATTACGATTCAACTCCGACACCCAAAGAGGTATATTCTCCGCTCAACAAACACTTTGCAGCCTTACTTATTACCTTAGTTGTTGTATACGGTATGTGGAGTATATTGTATAGTAACATACAAACAATTGAAAATATATTAAACTAACGAACTTATGAAAAAGATACTTTTTGCAATATACAATTTAGAAAAAAGCATTTGGGGTGAAGAGATAAATCCCAATAAATATCTGGCAACCGCAACTATTTTGTTTGCAACTTGTTTGGGAGCATATCTTGCAGGTGGTGAATATCTTAACGATTTGCTAAATTGGCACATAAACACCCCCACATTAACAGCATCTTTAAGCATGTTGACAGTACTTATCGGTTATAATGTTACAGAGTCGATTATCGCTACCGAAAGCCCAAAGGTTGCCACCTGGAGGGCCTTAATGATGTCGGGATTGGTAATTGCAGGCTTTGTAGTAGGAATAGTAGTATCAGTGGTCATCCTGTTTATCATAACAGCTATTATAACGATATTCCTCCTCTTAACGGTCCTCAAAGTCATGCTCGGAGTAGGTGATTCAGATAACCGGAAATTCAAATTAGACAACGGAGACGAAGTAACAGAGTATAGCGGACTATTTGGCGATAAAACATATGTAGGTACATTAGGTAAAACATATTCAACCGATGATGGAGGCAAGACCTTCTCCGAAGATTAAAAAAAAACAGAAGAGTGTTGAAAATTCAACACTCTTCTGTTTTTTGACCAAATCCTATTTCTTCTCCCGCTTTGGAAACCAGCCCCTTTCGACACGTTTCTTCTGTTCGAATAGTTCGCCTATTGACCAGAATGACGATGCACCCCACACCGCCAATAGCGTGGACCACAAAACATCCTCAATCATCAACGATGCAGCCACAGCAGCCACTCCCATCAATGCAAAAACCCACCAACAACGGGTTCCAAAATAATATTCGCCCTTGATTACCAACGGGTGAAAAAGACCAATTATAAGGAAGGTCGCCACTCCTATTATCAAACCTGTAAAATACATCTCCGAAATCTTTATGTTTTGCACGGCAAAATTAGCACATTTTTCACACTCCGCAACCTCTCATTTTTGATAGTTTTTTCAATATTTAGCAACAAAAACACCGCCAATAGCTCGTCAATGGGAAAGATTTTATATCTTTGCGTGATTTTTCATGCATTGGGCTTTCGTAAAACAAAAGCAAATAGAGGAAGAGATAAAAACTAAAGAGATATAGACATGTTTGAGAATTTAACAGACAAACTTGAACGCTCGTTCAAAATATTGAAGGGTGAGGGCAAGATTACCGAGATTAATGTTGCCGAGACACTCAAGGAGATACGCCGTGCGCTGATTGACGCCGACGTGAACTACAAGGTTGCCAAGACCTTCACCGACCAGGTGAAGCAGAAGGCGCTGGGTCAGGACGTGCTTACAGCCGTGAAGCCTGGTCAGATGATGACCAAGATTGTGCGTGACGAGTTGGCGCAGCTGATGGGTGGCACAGCCACCGACATCAAACTGGAGGGCAACCCAGCCGTTGTGCTTATCGCAGGTTTGCAGGGTTCGGGTAAGACAACCTTCTCGGGCAAGCTGGCCTCAATGCTCAAGACCAAGCGAAACCGTCAGGTACTGCTCGTGGCGGGTGACGTATATCGTCCCGCGGCTATCGACCAGCTGAAGGTGCTGGGTGAGCAGATTGGCGTAGAGGTATATACCGAGCAGGGCAACATGAACCCCGTTGAGATTGCACAGAATGCAATTCAGTATGCACGTCAGAAGTCTTACAACGTGGTGATTGTCGATACGGCAGGTCGCTTGGCTGTGGACGAGGCGATGATGCAGGAGATTACCAAGATTAAGCAGACGGTAAACCCTTGTGAAACGCTGTTTGTAGTCGATTCGATGACTGGTCAGGATGCAGTGAATACCGCTCGTGAGTTCAACGA
>JAFOHD010000073.1 GCA_017421945.1 Alistipes sp.
AGGCAAGCACTTCGATGTTTGCAAGCAGCAGATTGAGGAGGTTGTGTTCAACCTCACAGAGGAGCAGTTCAAGGATTTGGTAATCGCTTACGAGCCAGTGTGGGCTATCGGTACAGGCGAGACTGCAACTGCCGAGCAGGCACAGGAGATTCACGCCTACATCCGCGAGGTATTGGCATCTAAGTTCGGCGCAGCTGCTGCCGAGTGCCCAATCCTCTATGGTGGCTCTTGCAAGCCATCAAACGCTGCCGAGATCTTCGCAAAGGAGGATGTTGATGGTGGTTTGATTGGTGGTGCAGCCCTGAAGGCTGAGGACTTCCTCGCTATCGGTAAGGGTTTTTAATCTACCTTATTATATAATAAGAGAATCCGCAGGCTTCGGTTTGCGGATTTTTTTGTAACTTTGTTTGTGGTGTAACCTCAAATGATTCGTATTATGTATTACCGTTTTATGCTTTGCTTTGCCCTGCTGTTGCTCTGCTCGCCGCTCAAGGCGCAGCAGGATATGACCATCAATGCCCTTGCCCACAACTTTTCTGCGCCCAAAACTGAGTATGGAGCCTATGTGTGGTGGCACTGGATGGGTAGTAACTTCTCGAAGGAGGGCATAACCAAAGACCTGGAGGCGATGAAGCAGGCAGGCATTGGTGGCGCAACCATCTTCAATCTCACCTCTGCCGTCATGGAGTCGGAGTACCTTATGGGTAATAACCCCTGGCCCGAGCGTACCTATCGCAGCGACTACTATTGGGAAGCCCTTGAGTGGGCTGCCGCCGAGGCTGAGCGTCTTGGTCTGAAGTTAGGTCTGCACAATTGTCCAGGCTACGCGACAACGGGTGGCGATTGGATTACCGAAGAGAGGGCTATGAAGCGTGTGGTCATGAGCAAACAGCGCGTTATGGGTGGAGCACCTATTGACATAACCCTTCAACGCCCCACGCTGCCAACCTTTTCAAATTGGTCGGAGCCGCGCCGCACGGCCACATCATATTGGGATATAGAGGTTGTTGCTGTACCAATAGGTCAGGGTGTTGATGCTTCGAAAGTAGTGACGCTGACTAAAAATATGGACGAGCAGGGACGTCTTGAGTGGGATGCTCCCGAGGGCGAGTGGATGATATACCGCATAGGCTATGCCCCAACGATGTCCATGCCTCACCCCGTACCCGATGAACTGTCGGGCCGAACTCTTGAGGTTGATAAGCTCAGCCGTGAGCATAACATCTACCATTGGGATAAAGTCCTGCAACCTCTTGTGGAGCATCTGAAACCATATATCGGCAAATCCTTTACCCACATTCTGGTCGATAGCTACGAGGCGGGGTATCAGGATTGGAGCGAAGATTTTCGCCAGGAGTTTATCTCACGCAAAGGTTACGACCCCATTCCGTGGATAGCATTGAAGGATTGCTTTGGCACGCAGGCTGTGCAGCAATATGCACATGACAACCGCGAGGTAATCAGCAACCTCTTTATTGAGAAGAGCTGGCAGGTGGCACGCGAGAAAATCAACGAGGCGGGACTGGAGTTCTACATCGAGCCATACGACTGGATGAACCAGTTTGACATATATAAGAGTGCCCTGACGGCCGATGTGCCTATGTCGGAGTTCTGGAATCTGGGCGATGGGAGGTTACATCCCCAGGTAATAAAGGCAGCCAGCGATGCCGGCAAAAAGATTGTGGCTGCCGAGGCATATACAGGGCGTCCCGAGTCGTGTATGTACACCGAGGACCCCGCCATGCTGAAGCACTCTACCGATGGGGCTTTTCACCATGGAGCAAACCGTTTCTTCCTGCACCATTGGGTACATCAGCCTTTTGACGATGGCTATCAGCCCGGAATGGGCATGGGGTGGTGGGGTACGCACTTCGGTCGTCATCAGACGTGGATAAAGCCTGCAAAGGCATTCTTTGACTACATCGCCCGTTGCCAGATGCTGCTTCAGCAGGGAGAACTCATCGAGATATACGACAACGTGCTGCACCGCCGACTTGCCGATGCCGATATATACTTTGTGCATAACCCGTCGGCAGAGAAGATGACAGGCTGGGTGGAGTGTCGCGGAGCAGAAGGTGCGCCCCAGATATGGAGTGCCGTGCGGGGTGATATTCTCTACGAAAAATCCTACGCACCGAGCGAGCAGGGTGTCAGGGTGATGCTTGAACTTGGGCGCGATGAGTCACTCTTTGTGGTCTTTGCCCGGGAGTGCGACTACGCCGAACTTGTAGCCCCCGATATGCGCCTTCTTGGGTGCAGCGAGATTGCTGTTGAGGGCGAGTGGAAGATTTGCTTTGAGCCCAAACTTGACAAGGCCTTCACTCTGCGCAACTCTGCGCTGTGCGATTTCAGTTTGTCGGAGGATGAGCGTGTAAAATATTTTGCAGGTACGGCCACATACCATAAAACCATCAACATCAACCTTGAGGGCAGCAGTCACAAGCGTGTCCTGCTTGATTTAGGCGAGATGAACGACATTGCGCACGTGTGGGTTAATGGCCAGGATGCGGGCGTGAGCTGGTATGCCCCATTTGTAATTGACATCACTCAGCACATTCGTCAGGGCAGGAACAAACTGAAGATTGCCGTCACCAACAATTGGGCAAACCGCCTGATAGGCGATGAGCAACACCCTGCCGACTTTGAGTGGGGCATCGACCGAGGTGAGAGCATGGGTAGAGGAATGAAGTCTTTCCCGGAGTGGTTCTTGAACGATACTCCTCGTACGGAGCGTGGCCGCAAGACTTTTAATATCTGGTACTACTATCGTCCCACCTCTGCGCTTCAGAAGGCAGGCCTTGTGGGCCCCGTGCGTTTGGTGGTGCAGGATGTCATGCCCGAGTAGATATTACTACCTTTTGATGACAAAAGATAGTGTGAATTTCAAGAGAAAATCTCTTGTTACTACCTTTTGGTGACAAAAGGTAGTGCCAAAATCAAGGGATTCTCTCTTGTTACTACCTTTTGGTGACAAAAGGTAGTGCCAAAATCACACGGTGATAAATTTTAGGGTGCATAGGATGAAATTTCCTAAAACGGATGCTGCGCACTTTTATTTAAGATGAAAAGTTCTCCGTTTTTTAACGGAAATTTCCTCCTCCGCACTCTTTCCTAAAATTCATCTGCCGTGATTGTGGTTTGGCGCAACATAATACTTTCATTACACGATTATAGGAGGGTGTAATTATGTAATTATTTCAAGAGATTCTCTCTTGTTACTACCTTTTGCTGACAAAAGGTAGAGCCAAACTTCGCGGTGATAAATTTTAGGGCCCATGCCATAGGCTGTGACTGCGGTTTTATAGCCATTTTTTGTAGCGGAAGTACCATATAGTCACTCCCGAGGCGGCTATCATCATAAGGATGGCGAAGATGTAACCCAGAGGTATGGTATAGCCTCCCACTTCCCACACCCAGTCGAGCTCGGGCATGACGTGGAAGTTCATGCCGTAGATACTTGCTATGAGGGTTGCGGGGAGGAAGATTACGGCTGCCACCGAGAAAATCTTCACAATCTCGTTCTGCTCGATGTTGATAAGACCCAGTGCCGAATCCTGGATATAGTCCAGACGCTGGAACGAGAAGTCGGCATGGTTGATGAGCGAGTTCACGTCCTTAATCATCAGTTGCAGACGTGGATATATATCGTTGGGGAAGCGCTCCGAACGCAGTATTGACGAGAGTATTCGCTGGCGGTCAAAGATGTTCTCGCGAAGCACCATGGTGTTCTCCTGCAAGGCATTGATGCGGTGGATGACGGTCTTGTCGATGGTGTCCTCGGTGTTGATGTCCTTGCTCAGGGCTGCAACCTGCTTGGCCACAAACTCAACAAGGTCGGCATCGAAGTCGATGCGCACCTCCAGCAACGAGATGAAGATGTGGTAACCCGTAGAGTAGCCTCGGTAGTTCATCTGCAAACGCTTCTCCGCCTCGCGGAATGTACGCGACTCGGTGCCACGCATCGACACCAGCACACCCTCGTTTGAGAGTATGAACGACACGGGCTCCACGCTGAACGAGTCGCCGTGGGGCACGAAGAAGTTGGTGTTGGAGATGATGGAGTTCTCGTTCTCGGAGTACTTTGACGTGGACTCAATCTCCTCAACCTGCTGGCGGGTCTGGAGGCTCTCCTCCATGAAGTTCTCGACCGCCTTCTGCTCCTTGATTGAGGGCGAGAGAAGGTCAATCCACAGAATGTCATCATAGCCCAGGTTGTCCAACAACTCGGGCTCGGCGTTGCGTATGATTTTGTTGTATTGCTTGAGATAGATTGTAAGCATGACTGCAATGTTTTACTGTTTTACACTCGGTTGAATCTCCGGCGAGCAACACGCCGGCGCAGTGACCACCCTCGGGGGTGACTACTCTCTTCAGCCGGGGTTGGATCGAGGCTCTACCTTGAGGCCTGCGTTCCAGAACTTTTGCAGTGCCGAGTGCTTCTCGGCGTTGAATACGAAATCTATGTTTTGAGTGAGATACTCATATGCGTTGTAGTGCTTCTTATCGAAGCCCGCCTCAACCACAGCCTCCCATATAGACTCCACACCGAAGGTCAGGGCGCGCTGCAGAGCGTCGATATGCTCATACGAGGTACCCTTGCGAGCCACCCACACAGCAAATGCGAAGGGCATGCCCGTGGCCTTGTGCCACTCCTCCGAAAGGTCGTAGTTGTAGTTGAAGAGCTCCTCGTGGTCAAACACCTTGTCACCGATTAACAGGAAGGCATCGGTAGGCTCGGCATAGGCCAGCTGGGTGTAATCCACGAGTTCATACCACTCGGGCGATATGTGCCAATGGTTGGCCGCCAGATAACCCACCAGCTGCACCGAGGTGCGCGAGTGAGCATCCAGGAAGATGCGCCTAACCTGCTGAATGGGTACATTCGAGAAGAGCTCCACGGTGCGTACCTTGCCCGATGAACCTATGCAGTAGTCGGTAATGATGGTGGTTGATTTAAGCGTGGGGACCATTGCCGAGGGCATGAGGGCTATGTCGGCCTTGCCCGCCACGTAATTCTCGTAACACCCTGAAGGTGGGGTTAATAGAAGGTCGGCACGAAGATTACCCTCGTGCTTGATACCATAGATGAATGGTATCGTATTCAGATACGACACAGCCGCAATTGTTGGAGTAGTAACCATCATCCATAATGTATCATAATTAGTTTCACACCAAGGGCCCACGACCAACTTTAGACCCATTATCATGCAAATGTAACAATTATTATACAAATAAACAAACAATAGTGCGATTTTCAAGAGATTCTCTCTTGTTACTACCTTTTGGTGACAAAAGGTAGAGCCAAAATCACACGGTGATAAATTTTAGGGTGCATAGGAAGAAATTTCCTAAAACGGATGCTGCGCACTTTTATTTAAGATGAAAAGTTCTCCGTTAAAAAGAAAACTTTTTCACGAAAAAGGCTACCTTTGTGGCGAAGGTACGCATGAAAAGCGGTGCGAAAACCGTTTACAGAGTAAAGAGTTGATTTACCAAAACTTATGAAACACATATTACTACTTATATTTCTGACACTTGCCTTGTCAGCAGCCCATGCGCAGGTGTGGGTGCATCGTCCGCCGCTCTACATCGTCAATGGCGTGCGCATGAGCGAGGAGCAAGTCAAGAGCATCGACCCCGACGACATTATAGACAACCAGCTGCTGCCCGCCGACGAGGCCACCATAGAGAAGTATGGTCAGGAGGCATCAAACGGAGTGATTCTCATCACCCTGCGCTACGACACCCCGGCACGCTTCGAGCAGCAGGGCAAGGTGGTGCGCTTCTCGGACTTCGTGGGTGAAAAAATCAAGTGGACATACCCGACAATGCCTGTGGCGAGGGTAGTCATCAGGCTCAACATATCGCCCGCGGGCGAGGTGAGCGTGGCCGAGGTGATAGACTCCACCGACAAGCGGTTTCTGAAGCGTGTGATGGCTGCGCTGAAGGATGTGCCGCGCTGGGTGCCTGCGCTGAAGGACGGCAAGGGTGTGGAGGATGACTACACTCTGCGGCTGACGTTGCCACAAGGTATGACTCCCAGGCAGAAGATGAGTGTACCGATAATTGTGGGTGGGGCGTGAGAAAATTTCACGCCTTTTTCTTGCACTTATGACTGCTATATCATATCTTTGTAAGGTATGAATAATAACTAATTGATTGATTAGCTTTTACGAATGAGAAAAATTCTTCTGTTTTCGGTATGCCTACTCCTTGGACTCATCCTCTCGCAGGCACTACCCACATTTCTGGGCGCGGATAACTTTGCCACAGCGAAACCCACGCTCGATTTCCTGCTCTACACCTGTCTGGCGTTCATCATGATAAATGTGGGCCGCGAGTTTGAACTCGACAAGAGTCGATGGAAGAGCTACACTGCCGACTACTTCATAGCCATGGCTACGGCTGCCGCACCCTGGTTGATGATATGTATCTACTACATGTGGCTGCTGCCGGGCGATATGTTCACCTCGTGGGATGCGTGGAAGGAGAATCTGCTGCTGAGCCGTTTTGCAGCCCCCACATCGGCAGGAATACTCTTCACCATGCTGGCAAATGCGGGACTGAAAAATTCGTGGATATACCAAAAGACGCGCGTGCTGGCCATCTTTGATGACCTCGACACCATACTGCTGATGATTCCCTTGCAGATATTCATGATTGGCTGGAAGTGGCAGCTGGGAGTGGTTGCCATAGTGGTCTTTGTGTGTCTTTACCTGGCGTGGACCAAGCTCGACAAGTATCGCATGTCGCAGGACTGGAGTTCCATTCTGGGCTATGCCACGGTGCTGGTGTTCCTGTGTCAGGGACTGCTCGTTATCACCGAGCAGGTGTTCGGTCACGACGGAGCAATCCACATCGAGGTACTGCTGCCCGCCTTCGTGCTGGGCATGGTGATGAAGACACGTCACTCCACATCGCGCACCGACGAGAGTGTGGCGACCATCATCTCCTATCTGTTTATGTTCCTTGTGGGATTAAGTGCGCCGCTGTTTGTGGGTGTTGATTTCTCGGCTACGGCGGGGGATTCGCTCATAGGTCAGGTGGGTGCCATGTCGTGGGGCGAGATAGCCCTGCATGTGGCTGTGGTGACAGCCCTGTCGAACATAGGTAAGATGGTGCCCATGTTCTTCTACCGCGACAAGAGCCTCACCGAGCGTCTGGCGTTGAGCATCGGCATGTTCACCCGCGGCGAGGTGGGTGCAGGCATCATCTTCGTGAGCCTGGGCTATGGTCTGGGAGGTCCGCTGCTGGCAATATCGTTGCTCACAATCCTCTCCAACCTCATACTCACGGGTGGCTTCGTGATGATAGTGAAACATCTGGCTATAAAGGCCGACAACAAGGTTGCGGCGTAGCCTCTACTTAAGATATATGGTATAGCTCTTGCCCTGAATACGGGTGAGGGCTATTCTTTTTTCATTGCCCCCGTGCATCGAGCAACGCTTGCGCAGCTCATCAACACCCGTGGGAAAGTCGCGCAGCATAATATCCACCCCCTTACCTCGCAGCTCCCGCCTTAGGGCCTTCATGTCGAAAGGTTCCACACGCTCAATCTCCACCACACGCCCCAGCACATCGGCGGGCATCTCGGCGGCAAAACCGAAGGAGTTGTTGCTCCACACATCGGCCTTGCCTCGCAGGGCGTGAATAACCATGCGTGCCTTCTGCAACGCCACATCGGGGATGACAAGGTAGCGGTAGGCATCGGGCATAAAGTCGTGCTGTGTGGGGGTGTTCTCCACCTCGCTGCGCAGAGCCTCAAACCTGCCCCGTCCCACAGCCTCGGCGACAACACGTGGCTCGCAGGCAGCCACATTGGGGGAGGGGGTGTAAATCATCACCTCCTTGCACTCGCCCGCCAGCGACACAACCTCAACCTCGGCATGGGGAAACAGGCGGAAGGCCTCGTCAATATCGAATATGGGGGAGTTCTTGATGGCAAGATGGTCGGTTATGCGCCATATATCGGGCAGCAGCTCAATAATATTGGGCGAGCAATCCTCCAGCCTCACCAACTTCTGCCCCCTCTCGCCACGCCTGTCGGGGTCGGCATACACCCAATCGAACCGCTCACCACACGTGGCGATATACTCCTCGGCCGCGCAGCATACCACATCCACATTTTCGATGCCCATACGGCGCATATTTTCGCGTGTGACAGCCGCCAGCACCTCATCCCTCTCCAGCGCCACAACCCTCTGAAAACGGCTCGCCAGAGCAGCAGAATCAATACCCAGGCCGCATGTCAAATCGAGCAACGTAGTGCCCCCGATATGCTTCAGCGCAGCGCACTCCTCGCTCGACGACTGCTCGAAAGCCCGCTGGGGGATGATGCCCCTGGCCTCGTACAGACGTGGCAGCTTGTGGCGTGCCCGCTGCAAATATTTCACCTGCGTGGCAACCTCGCGCGGGTGGGGCAGGCGCGAGTTGAGGGCAACCTTCAGCGCATCGCACTCTATGTTCTGCTCGATGGCACGAAGCACATCCTCCTGCAAAAGTATATCTAACTCCTCAAGTGTCATGACTTATGAAAAACAAGGAGTTGCCCACAAAGGACAACCCCTTACATTAGTATTAATCAAAAGCGGTTTTACAGCTTGAATTTATAATCCAAACCTATCACGTGGCAGTTCTGCTTCTCATGACGCCACTCCTTCAAGTCGCCCTTATTGTTCTTGTAATCTAAATCATAGCTCTGATTCATGTGGAAGCGGTAGTAGATATCCAGGCGGTGATAGTTGTTGATTTTGAACTCTGTACCCACCGAGAAACGTATACGACTTATATACTGCTTGTAGGCTATGTTATACTCCTTGTAGTTTGGCACTGCCGTAACGGCGTTGAGCGTATTATAAAGTTCCACATAAGCATAAGGCTCCCAGCGGCACTGGCGTATGTCGTAGGCTGCCTTCAGACGTGAACGCAACGAGATAGCAGGATTGGGATGCTCATACTTAATCACCTGGTCGGTGCGGAAGTTAAAGCGCACACGCTCACGCAGCGAGAGCTTCACACGTCCCACTTTATAAGAGCCTGTAACATCAACATTCACCAGATGGCGGTTCTGCCATGTGACATCGGGCACAGACTTATCATTGACCAGTACTACATCCTCGTCACGCACATTCACAAAGCTATAGCTTGCGCCCACCTTAAGCCATGGCAACACCTTGTAGTTAAGACCTACCGTAGAGAGAATCTTATCCACATCGCTCACATTGTTGTGCATACGCACCTGCTCACTCCACTCCAGCGAGAGGTTCTTGGCAAGCGGAATATCCAAGATGGCACGAAAACGAGCCTGAATATCATCATCCTGACGTATCTCGTAAGGTGTTGTGGGTGACTCCAATCTTGGGTCATTCTCAATATTCTGCGCACGAAGGCCCACGCTGCACATTAGGGCAGCGGCGAGCATCAACAGGCGTAATGATTGTTTCATAGTTTTACACTTTTAAGATTTTAGTGGGCAGCATGTTATCATTTATACAAACTGGTTGGGCTTGGTGACAGTCTCCACAGAGTTTGTCTCGCCCGGCGCCAACTCGTAGAACACCTTCACGAAGGCTACATCACGCAGGAAATCGACATGACCAACCTCCACCTTAATCACCTTGTGACCAAGACGCTCCTCAAGGTCGGCAATCATCTCCACACGCTTCTCGGGAGTGATGAGGTTAATCTTCTCATAGATAACGAGCTTTGCCGAGGTGTGACGCAACAGCGAGCGACCATCCACCAAGAAGATGAGCAACAGCAGCAACGCATTGGCTACAAGCAACTCAACATAGCTGATGTTCAACGCCAGACCGTTGATTACGGCAACTGTGATGAAGATAAACAGATAGGTCATCTCGCGGATGGGCACCGTCTCGGTACGATAACGTATCACACCAAAGATGGCGAACAGACCAAGTGTCATACCAATCTGAATGCTCACGCTCTCCATGAGGAAAATCAGAAGGAACATAGCCGAGCCAAAGAGCATGTATGTAAGCACATAGTCACGGCGCTGGCTCTTCACATAGTAGCAATAGCGTGCAATAATCCATGTCACAAGCAGGTTGAATGCAAAACGCATCAACAGGTGCAACAGACTCTCGGTGTCGCACAAAGGCACTCCGAGGAAACTAATTTGATTCGCAATTTCGTAACCGAACTCTTCGGCAATCGAAGGATCAAAATCCAAAAATTCTTCGTTTTGAAACATATTGTTTAGGTTTTAGATATTCGTTTGGGTTGCTAAAGTCTTACGTATCATACGTATCTTGCGCTTGAAGCGGTTGGCCTTGACCATGGGGTTGGCCAGAGCGGTGCCTACGCAATACTTGCTCACCTTGAGTTTCTTAACCCTCAAATCGAGCAGAATCTCCTTCATGGGCGAGTAGCACAGACCATCCTGCTTGAGCTCGACAATAACCATGCGGTCAATCCTGGCCTCCTCGGGCTGCTCGGCACGCATGTTGATGAACCTGAGGTTCATGTCGATGGTGAGTCGCTCGGTGTGGGCGTGGTTCACCAGCGTGATGCGGTCGAACTGTGTGATGAGTGCCGGATGAAGATTCTCGGGAGCATGGTTTGCCCTCTCGCGCAGAAAGGCCGCAGCCTCGGGGCATGAACTCACGCAATTGAAGTAGCTCTCGTCGATGGCTATACGCTTCTTCTTGGTACGTCCCTTGTTGGTCTTGTTCTTGACCTCGATGAAGGTAACACCCGACTCGACATAGGTACGTGTGCGTATCTTCTGACGTATGAGTTTACGGTTGTGGTGTACGGTGTACATCTCCAGGTCGGGGGTGTCGTAGTAGAGTGTCGAGTAACGGCACGCACGCACATCGCCGATGACCTGCACCGAATATTTATCCACCGCACGACGCAACAGCTCCATACAATACTCTTCGCTTATGACAAACTTGGTATCGACGCGATTCATCAGCTTGATGGATGACATCTCGTCGAGTGTTATGGTGGGCATATCCTGCCACACCTGAAGCGAATTAAGTTGCTCGTAGGTCATAGTTGGTGGGGGAGTGTTTAGTTCTCGTCAAAGATATATTCAAACACCTTGATTGAGTAGAGCTTGCCGTTGGGCAGGTAGTTATACTGCTTATGTTTTGTACCGTCGTCGTTGTACTCATACTTGCGTATGCGCTCCACCTTGTTGCGGTCGTCGTAGATAACCTCCTTGATAACCTTCTCGGTCACGGGGTCATACTCACATGTCTCACGACGAGTCTGACCAAACTGGTTATACTCAATCTCCTCAATCTTACGACCTTGCTCATCATAGATTGTGAGGTGGTCGAGCCAGCGACTCTTCTTGCTTGAGTCGGTATTCCACTCCTTAACGGTAAGATTCTTACGCTTTGCACGTTTTGCCAATGTCTCAGGGCTAATAGCTTGTGCTGCAAGACCCTGCGCAAAGAAGATGGCAACGGCAATTAAAAGTAATTTTTTCATATTCTTTGTTAGATTAGGTTTTCAAGTTAGTGGTTAAACACATCTACAAATGTAGTAATTTTTCTATAAATTCATAATAATTAACGTCTTTTTTATTATGTAACGATATAAAATAGGTAATTTACAGGTAAAGATCATAAAAACAACATAATTATACACTCTTGTTTTTTGTTATAAAAGAGAGTTTCAAATAAATGAAAAATCTCTATAAAATCATCTTTTTTCAACTTTCCCTACTGTTTATAACCCCCGAAAAACAGCCGCAAAAATGTTAATAAGCATGATGAAAAATGTTTATAAATTTTTGTAAATTTTTTATTAAAAAACACTTGACAAGTAGATAAGTCCCTATGACACAACAAGGGTTGTGAGGATGCAAATTTTTAATCAAAAAATTGTAAAAAATATTAAAACTATTTATTAACTAATTCGGGATATCGATTTGGTGAAAAAAAGATGGTGTTGATTTGTTGATTGAAGATTTCGATGTGATGTTGATTTATATATGTTTCACGATTAAATATTCCTATAAATGACTGAATATTAGCAATGTAAAACTATTAAAAACACACTGTTGAAATGTTGTTTACGTGTGTTGAAAATTATTTTTCAAAAAACTTATTAACACAATTAACAGCTATTCTTATTATTATATTTTTTTATTTAATATTTATAAAAAGTAAAAATTAATAGAAAAAGCGTGTCGATAACTCCCCGAAAAATTTCGCATCAAAAAGTTGCAAACCCTACGTGCGATGTGTTATATTTGCGGAGCAAATACCTAAAGCAAATAAAAACCTTTTATATCATGAAAAAAATAACCTTATTACTTCTCCTGGCTCTGCTCTCAATCAACTGTGCTTGTGCGGGACATAAACTCTTCTCGGCAGGCAAGAGTCGCTACTCGATTGTGGTATGTGATGCTGCCTCGGAGTCGGAACTGACTGCTGCCCGCGAACTGCAACTTTACCTGAAGCAGATATCCTCTGTCTATCTACCCATAAAGAGTAGTGACGAGCTGCGTCGTGGTGAGCCTCACATATTCATAGGATACAACCCAAGTTACGGCAAGAAGCTGGGTGTGGAGACTCCCGCTGTCGAGTCCGAGGCATTCACCTATCGCAGTGTGGGTAAAAACATATGGATATATGGCGGCAAGCAGCGAGGAACCATGTATGGCGTCTATACATTTCTTGAGCGTGAGTTTGGTGTGAGGTGGTACACCAAGGATTGCACCAAGATACCCGAGCTCGAGAGCTGGCAGTTCTCAAAACTCAACCACAGCGAGGCTCCCGCAGTTCTCATACGCCAGATGGACTACTTCGATGCTCAGGATGCTGCTTTTCTGGCACATAACAAAGTCAATTCGGTGTGGAACTCCATGCAGAACGACTATGGTGGTCTGGTGGGTTATTGGCGATGCCACACATTTGAACACTTTGTAAATTCCAACAAGTACTTCTCGTCACATCCCGAGTATTTCAGTCTTCGCAATGGTGTGCGCCAGCCACATACGCAGCTATGTCTGTCGAATCCCGATGTTCTGGAGCTTTGCAAGAGTGGTATGTTGCAGGTTATAGAGCAAAATCCAAATTACTGGGTGTACAGTCTTTCGCAAAACGATAACTTCAACTACTGCCAGTGTGAGAAGTGTACCGAGATTGCAAACAAGTATGGCGGCCAGTCGGGACTGCTGCTGTGGTTTGTAAATCAGGTTGCCGACGTGGTGAAGGAGCACTATCCCGACAAACACATCTCCACCTTCGCCTACCAATATACGCGCGGTGTGCCAAAGGATATCAAGCCCCGCGAAAATGTTGTCATTCGCTTGTGCAGCATAGAGTGTTGTTTTGGTCACCCATTAAACGAGTGCGACCACAATAAGCCTTTCATGGCAGATATAATAAAGTGGAAAGATGTTGCCGGCAAACTTTTCATATGGGATTATGTGACCAACTTCCGCCACTACCTGGTACCATTCCCCAACTTCAATGTGTTGGCTCCAAACATCCGCACCTTTATCGACCATAATGTTGTAGGAATCTTCGAAGAGGGACAATACCAATCATCGGGAGGTTCGTTTGCCGATCTTCGCACATGGGTTTTGAATAAGCTCCTGTGGAATCCCAATCAGGATACAAGGGCGTTGGTTGAGGATTTCATCACAGGTTACTATGGCGCGGCAGCTCCCCATGTGCTGGAGTTCTTCGACCTGTGTCATGCTCAGCTAAAGGATGATATGGTGTTGAATATTTTCTACCAGATTGATAGTCCAATCCTGAGCGATGAGTTTATCTGGCGAGGCACCGAGCTTGTCAATAAGGCATGTCAGGCTGTTGAAAACCAGAGTGATGAAATAAAACATAGAGCAGCTTTGGTGCAGTTGCAGATGAAGTATATCCACCTTATGCGTCACCCTGCCAAAGCTCTTGAGGATGGCACCTATGACTATTTCATCGATTTCATCCGTCGCCATAAAATCAGAATTACCGAGTGGGAAGATGTCGAGGGTTGGATCAGATGGTACAACGACATATATCTTGGAAAAAAAAATTAGGCAGGGGACTTTGGTCGCTACGCTCCGGGTGGGAGGGAGAAAACTTTGTTAGCAAATATTCGTTGCGCCAAGCCATAACCACGGCAGATGAATTTTAGGAATAAGGGCGTGGGAGGAAATTTCCGTTAAAAAACGGAGAACTTTTCATCTTAAATAAAAGTGCGCAGCATCCGTTTTAGGAAATTTCATTCTGCGCACCCTAAAATTTATCACCGTGTGA